>JAYFPL010000141.1:0-34367 GCA_034927775.1 Anaerovorax sp.
CCGTTATTTTATGTCAAATAAAGATAGATCCTACTTTAGGAGTGATTATAATGAATAAAGAAGATATTAAAAAAATTATTCCACATAGAGAACCAATGCTTCTTGTTGATGAAGCATCGGTTGTGGAAGAAAATAAAGCAGTAGGCGTTTACAAAGTAAAAGGAGATGAATGGTTTTTACAAGGTCATTTTCCTGGAAACCCCGTTGTTCCGGGAGTCATTCTTTGTGAAATAATGGCACAGACCTGTTGTGTATTGATTCATGGAGAAAATACTGATAAATCTGAAGAGGAAGAATTAACCACTCCATATTTTACAGGATTAAATAATGTAAAATTTCGAAATCCTGTAAAACCTGGTGATACTTTGAAACTGGAATGCAGTATAGAGCGGATCAAGGGACCTTTTTACTTTGCAAAAGGAAAAGGCAGTGTTGATGGGAAACTATGTGTGAGTGCAGATTTTTCCTTTGCATTGGTAAAAGGATGAGGAGATAATCCATGTTTTCAAAAATATTAATTGCAAACCGCGGAGAAATCGCGGTACGGATCATTCGAGCTTGTAAAGAAATGGGCATTGCTACGGTGGCTGTTTTTTCGGAAGCAGACCGTGATGCTCTGCATGTAAGTCTTGCAGATGAAAGTATTTGTATCGGATCGTCTGCACCCAAAGACAGTTATTTAAATATGAGTGCGATATTATCTGCAGCGGTAGTTACGGGTGCAGAAGGAATTCATCCGGGATATGGCTTGCTCTCTGAAAATGCACGGTTTGCTCATCTCTGTGAAGAGTGCGGTATCGCATTTATCGGGCCTTCTGCGGATATTATTCGTAAAATGGGAGATAAGGATGAAGCAAGAAAAACAATGAAGCAGGCAGGCGTTCCGGTAACTCCGGGTTGTGATGTCATTGAAGATGTTAAGGCAGCTAAAAAAGAAGCAGAAAATATTGGGTTCCCTTTACTTGTAAAAGCCAGAGCAGGCGGCGGTGGCAGAGGCATTCGTCTGGTTCGTGATGCAGAAGAGTTCGAAACTGCTTTTAAAACAGCATCTGCAGAAGCAAAAACGGCATTTGGGGATGGTGCTGTTTATATGGAACGATTTATATCGCCTGCAAAACATATAGAAATGCAAATTCTATGCGATAAACAGGGAAATGTGGTGTGCCTTGGTGAGCGTGAATGCTCCATTCAGAGAAAAAATCAGAAATTAATTGAGGAAAGTCCGTCTCCTTCAATGAGTGAGGAGACTCGAAATAAAATGATAGAAGTTGCTACGAAAGCGGCAAAGGCAGTAAAATATGAAAATGCCGGTACCATTGAGTTTCTTATGAGTAATGATGGCAGCTTTTATTTTATGGAAATGAATACAAGGCTACAAGTGGAGCATACAGTAACAGAGATGGTAACTGGAATTGATTTAGTAAAATGGCAAATTCGAATAGCAGCAGGGATTTCTTTAGATATGACACAAGAAGAAATTCAGCTTTCTGGAAGTGCCATCGAGTGTCGTATTAATGCGGAAGATCCAAGCCAAGGCTTTCGTCCTTGTGCAGGCCGTATTGATATGCTGCATATACCGGGCGGTCCTTGGGTTCGCTTTGATACAGCAATTTATCAGGATTATGTGGTACCGCCTTTTTACGATTCTATGATAGGCAAACTTATTGTTCACGCAAAAACAAGAGAAGAAGCCATTCGAAAAATGCGTGCTGCTTTATGTGAACTGATTATAGGTGGAATTTCCACCAATACAGAGCTGCAGCTTGCAATCCTAGAAGAAGCTGATTTTGTTCGGGGAGATTATTATACGAACTTCATGGAGACCAGAGAGAAAAGGGGGTAGTTCATGTTAAGAAAGGGTTTGTTTCGAAAACCGAAAAATGAATTAGAGAACCGTGGAATGGATCAGGCTTTTGCACAACCGTTTGTACCGGATGATGTATGTATTTTTTGTACTAATTGCAAAAATACTCTCTTTGTAACGGAGGTAAAAGAGAACAATTATGTTTGTCCTGTCTGCGGCACTCATTTTAAGGTAAGTGCGAGAGAACGGATTCATATGATACTGGATGATGGCTCATTTGACGAATTTTATACAGATTTAACCTCCTTTAATCGCATTGATTTTCCAGGATACGAAGAAAAGCTAAAAGATGCAAAGGAAGAAAGCGGAGAAATAGAAGGTGTAATTTGTGGAAAAGGAACCATTGGAGGATTTGAAACAACCATTTTTGTTATGGATTCCAAGTTTATGATGGGAAGCATGGGAACGGTGGTTGGAGAAAAGATTACGAGATTGTTTGAATATGCAACAAAAGAGAACCTGCCAGTAATCGGCTATACCCTTTCCGGGGGTGCTCGTATGCAAGAGGGTATTTTATCCTTAATGCAGATGGCAAAAACCAGTGGTGCTGTAAAACGCCACAGTGATGCGGGAAATCTTTATGTGACGGTACTTACAGATCCGACAACCGGTGGTGTCACGGCAAGTTTTGCAATGGAAGGTGACATTATTTTGGCAGAGCCTAAAGCATTAATAGGATTTGCAGGGCCAAGAGTCATTGAACAGACGATAAGACAGAAGCTGCCGCCGGGCTTTCAGCGGGCTGAATTTTTGCTGGAAAAAGGCTTTGTTGATGCAATTGTGGAAAGAAAAGAACAAAAGAGCTATTTAGAAAACATATTGGCACTTCATAGCAAGGAGGTGCTGTTATAATGGAAGCATATAAAAGAGTGATGGCAGCTCGTGCAAAAGGTAGAGCAACAACTCAGGATTATATTGATAATTTAATCAGCGACTTCATGGAATTTCATGGAGATCGAAGATATGCAGACGATGCGGCTATCATTGGCGGAATTGGAAAGTTAAAAAATATGCCGATTACAGTGATTGGCATTGAAAAAGGTCATACAACAAAGGAAAAGGTAAAACGAAATTTTGGATCTGCCCATCCGGAAGGATATCGTAAGGCTCTCAGACTGATGAAACAAGCAGAAAAATTTAAACGGCCTGTACTTTGTTTAATCGATACCGCAGGTGCTTACTGTGGTATTGAGGCAGAAGAACGTGGGCAGGGTCTTGCTATTGCAGAAAATTTAATGGAAATGATGACGCTGAAGACACCGATTGTTTCTTTATTTATCGGAGAAGGTGGAAGTGGTGGAGCATTAGGGTTAGCAGTTGCAGATCAGGTTTGGATGCTTGAAAATGCAGTGTACTCTGTTATTTCACCGGAAGGATGTGCCAGTATTCTTTGGAAGGATCCCTCGAAAATGAAAGAAGCGGCACAATGTCTCAAGCTGACGGCGAAAGAACTTCATGATTTAGGTGTGATTGAAAAGGTTATTAAAGAGAAAGAGCAAGGAAAAGAGTTTAAGAAGATTTATTATATGCTGGAAGATTTGCTGTTTGATGCATTTGAAAAGTCTTTGAAATTATCAGAAGAAGAACTTTTAGAACGTCGTTATCAAAGATTTCGGGAAATAGGTGCTCAAAACGAAGAATAACATTAAAAATAGAATTGAAAAACCCGTTGGATATCAACGGGTTTTTTTTTAACTCCTTAAAAGATATAAAAAGTTATAATTTTAATTTATCGCTTTTTACTGCTGTGGTGCTGGATCCTGTGGTGCTGGATCCTGTGGTTGGACTGCGGTAAATTGCAGTCTTAAGGTATATTCTTTACTCTTTCCATTTGATGTAATGGTGAATGTAAGTTCCTGTGACTCTTTGATGTCATCCAAACGTAATGAATAACTGCCCGTGTTAGTACCAGTTAATCGAATTCGTGCATTTGAATCATCTGCTACGATATCGATGTCTGCACTGGTTGAAGTACCCGAGCCAAGATCCGCTGTAAACGTCGAACCACTTGCACTGATGGAACTGCCATTGACTGTAAGACTTGAGACTCCAGTATTACCTGCTACGGTAATGTTGAGTCGGTATGTGGAGTTTGTTTGTGCATCACCAGAAGCAACGATTGTGACCGTAGTTGTTTGACCCGGCGAAAGGTCGATGCTGCTGCTTACAGATGAATTTGCCGCATCACTGTTAATTCTTGCGTATCCATTACTGTTTGCCGCATTTACAGTTGCTGTAGTAGAGCCAAATGGCATAACAACATCATACGTATCGATATTACTGCTAAAGGCAGGTGAGAAGCTTTCTCTGCCTTCTACCGACAGGGAGGAAAGCTTAGCTGCAGGTATGGAAGGTGCTTTAGTTGCAGCTGTTTTTGTAGATACAGCAGAATCGCCATTGCTGCTTGAACGTAAAAATGCAGAAACTTTATAAGTAGTATTCGGGTTTAGACCTGTAAAAGTAATGGATTTTGTATAGTTTGCAGAAACTGAGATTGATTTTCCAGTTGAGGTACCATTATTGGAGATCATTTGGGTAGCAGTAGGTGTAGCATCGGAAGCGCCTACGAGCATGACATAAGCTGTACCCGAATAATTACCCGTTACATTTATAGTCATCGTATCTTGAGTAGAGGTAGTTGACAAACCAGTAATTTGTGGGATAACGACACCTCTGGTTGTAAAGGTTACATATGACGATGGTATCTTTGTGCGATCAGCTGATGTTTTTAAAGTATTACTTTTAATTCCTAAATAATATCTAGTATTTGCAGATAAAGAAGATCGAGGTGTAATGGTGATGGTTCTTTCCGAGCTTATACTTGCATCAAAACTTACTCGATTGCCACTGGAATTATTCACACGGAAGTCAACGATATTATTTAAATCGCTGGAACGAATGGTACTGCTTCCACTATAGTTAATCACACGCTCTGAGAAACGAATCGTTGGTTTTACTGTTGTAGAAACATTCGTTTCACCGTTTATCGGACTATAAGTTGCATAAGTATCATCATCATCGCCTGTACTGAAGTATGCGGAGAAGGCATCGTTTCCGTTGTTTCTGGAGTCTTTTAATTCATTACGGTCAATGATGACATAATATTTCTCATCATCATCCAATCTGGAATTAGGATCAATGGTAATTACTTTCTTCGAAGAGTTGATGGAAGCACTAAAGCGAACTTTGCTTCCACTGGAGGAACCTTCACGTAGCTCTACAAAATCATCAATGTTTGAGGAAGTAATTTCACGTCCGTTATATAAGGTCATAGAATTTTTAAATGTTAAAGTAATATCAGTATTTCTGGAGACATTTGACTTTCTTGGAGAAGGGTCCATAGTAATGTCACCATCCTGATCAGCATCTCCTGTACTGAAATATTCTGAGAATGCATCGTTTGCGTTACCTCTTGAATCCTTTAATTCACGTCGATCGATGATAACATAGTAGCGCTCGTCATCCTCCAATCTGGAGTCAGGTTCAATGGTTATTACTTTTTTTGATGAATTGATGGAAGCATCGAAGCTTACTTTGCTTCCGCTTGTAGAACCTTTACGTAGTTCTACAAAATCATCAATGTTTGAAGAAGTAATGGTACGACCGTTATATAAAGTCATGGAATCTTTGAATGTCAATGTAATATCAGCGCTGGTAGAAACATTCGTTTTTCTCGGAGCTGGATCCATAACGATATCACCATTCTGGTCATCTCCTGTGCTGAAGTATGCAGAGAAAGATTCATTTGCATTGCCTTTTGAATCCTTTAATTCTCGTTGATCAATGATAACATAATATCTTTCATCATCATCCAATGAAGAATCCGGATCAATAGTAATGACTTTTTTTGAAGAATTGATGGAAGCACTGAAGCTGATTGATTTTCCGTTGGATGATCCTTCACGCAGTTCCACAAAATCATCAATGTTTGAGGAGCTAATGGAGCGTCCGTTATATAGAGTCATAGAATCCTTGAATGTCAATGTAATATCAGTTCTGGTAGAGACATTTGTTGAACGATTCGAAGGACTCATTGTAATTTCTGAATTTTCATCTTCTTCATTTGGTTTAACATTTACTTTTGAATGAACATATACATTGGTTGGGCGCTTTGAATAGGTCACGCCATTTGCATTCACCCGCATATTGCGAATGTTACCATTTCCATGGAAGCCGCAGGATGCATCGATGTTGCTGTCAATGATGCTTGCATTGGTTTCAACAGTAACATCAGTTGAACTTGCGTTTGATGCTACATTTAAGTTGTTCACCGTACCTGAAGTAAATGTAACCTCTGCATTTGATCCGTCTAAGTTGACTTCAGGGAAATTCCCGGTAAAGGTAACTTTAGCGCTTCTTTGAACATTGATTTTTTTAAATCCTGGACCAAAATTTCCGCCGTATAATGATGAGGTTTGTAAGATTGCATTATTAGACACGTTTACATTTTCAATATTCGTTTCACCTTTTAAATAAACACGAACAGAATCGGAAGATTTTGCTACATCGGCATTTACGACTCTGGAATTCGAAATGTTAATGCTGTTTTCACCTCCGCCTTGTACAGAGAGTTTCCCTAATATAACGCAATTTTCGATGTATGCATTTCCATCACCTAAGGAACGGCTCATGGTTACTCCGTTTGAGTAAATTTTATTTGTAAGAGACATGCCGTTGGAAGATACGTTTGGATCGTTTTTTACAATGGATTCTTTGTTTAATATATCACTGATAATTTTAGCAGTTTGTGCACGAGTTAATTTATCAGTAGGGTGGAGTTTACCATCATCATATGCACCAATGTAACCTTTCCCATTCATCCGTTGCATGGCTTCTACTGCCCAATTTTCCACAGATGCATGATCTTTAAAATGTTTTATATCTGAATTTTTTCCATAAGTAGGTACAATGCGTGAAAGCATTACTGCTGCTTCTTGTCTGCTCACTGGATTATTTGGTTTAAAACTCCCGTCGCTGTAACCGGCAACGTAACCAGCTGAGAGTGCTTTGGAGATATCGGTATAGTACCATTCAGATTTTGGCGTATCATTAAACGATACGCTAGTTGTTCCGGTATTTCCTAAAGCAGCATTAATCATATGCGAAAATTCTGCACGAGTAACCGGATTATCTGGCAGGAAAGTACCGTTTTCATAGCCCTTTACAATTCCCGCATTAATAATTTGATTGATGTAGTGCTCTGCCCAATGGCCTTTGATATCCCGCATGGACGCACCATAGACTTCATTATTCGGAATGGTGAGTGAACACACTAATACAGCAGCCAAAAGCCCACTCCCCATTCTTTTTAACATAGATACAAGCATTTTTCTATTCCCTTCCCTTCAATTGTTTATACATTTAATTGGAACATATATAAGTGTCTTTTGATATTAATATAGCATTAGAGAGTAAAAATGGCAATGAAATGGAAAACCTGTAACTGGATTGTAATGAAAGACCGTAGTTTTTCTTGGTTTCTCCTGGCTTTTTCATTGGTTGAATTCTTCCCTTTTTTAGGTTATAATAATTAGGATTAGGAGGATGATGTATGAATTGGACGATAAAACGTAGCATTCTAGTATTCTTTCTGCTGGCGATTATGTGCATCTTAGGGGCTTGCGGGAAAAATGCGGAAACTATTCAGAACGAGTTTGCAGAAATGCTGAACGGTGAGATTACTCCTGAAAAATTAGTGAGTGCTGAAGCTTATTTAGATAAATATATTGGGAAATTAGATACAGAAAGAGCAAGCCATATGCTTGTAGATTATGAAGATTATGCATTACGTTTTATTAATTCTGAAGTAGATAAAACCTTGATTGAAGAAATGAAGGGTTTTTATGATGAGAACGATAAAACTCGTGAATTGGCTCAAAATATAGATGAGCTAAAGTCTTTTGATCAAGCGATGAAGGATGCTGATATCATAATTGATTTGAAAAAGGGTGAAATAAAGCTTACTCTGGATTATGCAAAGTTATCAATGGACTACCAGAAAAATATTTTACCGGCGTTATTTCATTTATATCAATTAAAAGCGTTGGAGGCTGAAAAACCTTGCATTGAAAATGCGACTTTAATCATTAATTGGAAGGAGTTGGCTCAAAGAGCTTATGAAGTTGAATTGCTTATGAATGAATATAAAGACGAACATTTAGTGGCAAGTGATTTGAAAAGTTTGTATGAAATGTATATGAACTTTATGTTGATGGGTGCTAATAATACTCCAATTTTTGACTATACTACAATGGAATTTTCAAATGATGCAAAAAAAGCATATTTAGATTTTATAAAGGAATATCCTGACACCATTACTGGATGGATATTAAAAGAATATTTCTCATATTTAGATGAAGCTGGTTATCGTTTAAATTATAAAGACAGTACAGAAAGTAAAGCTTTTTTTAATCACTGCGCTTGGCTAGTAACAGAAGCAGAAAAGAGAGTTAAACAATAGATGAAAGATAAAATCATTCAAATTAAAGATTTGATTTTCGAATATTATAAAGACGAAAATGAAGAGGAAGTCGTTCGTGCGGTCAATGGTGTAAGCCTTGATGTAGAACGGGGTAGCTTTACTGCGATTATTGGAAAAAATGGTTCTGGGAAATCTACACTTGCAAAAAATATAAATGCATTGTTACTTCCAAGCGGAGGAGCGGTGTATGTAAATGGTTATGATACAAAAGATGAAGAAAAACTATGGGATATTCGTCAGTCAGCAGGGATGGTATTTCAAAATCCGGATAATCAATTGGTTTCCTCTATTGTTGAGGATGATGTTGCATTTGGACCGGAAAATTTGGGAGTGGATCCAAAGGAAATTCGCAAGAGAGTTGATGACGCTCTGAAAAGTGTTAATATGTATCCTTATCGAAAGAATGCACCGCATTTGTTGTCTGGTGGACAAAAACAGAGAATTGCAATTGCTGGTGTGGTTGCTATGCGCCCAGAATGTATTATATTAGATGAACCTACTGCTATGCTTGATCCGCATGGCCGTGAAGAGGTAATGGATATCATTGAGACCTTGTATCGAGAGGGAATTACGATATTGCTTATTACTCATTTTATGGAAGAAGCAGCTGTAGCAGATAGAGTAATAATAATGGATGCAGGTAGTGTTGTCATGGATGGTACTCCGGTTGAAATCTTTTCGCAGTCCGAAAAAATCAAAGCTGTAAATCTGGATGTACCGTTAGCGGTAGAGATTGGAAATCGTTTGAGAAGCAATGGGATTCCAGTACCGCAGGATATTATTGATACGGAAGGGTTGGTGGACTTTTTATGTCGCAAATACAAGTAAAAGAACTAACCCATATTTATGCAGAAGGAATGCCATTTGAAACCGTAGCATTGGATCATATCAATTTTGATATTAAGCAAGGTGAATTTGTAGGTGTTATTGGACATACAGGTTCAGGAAAATCTACCCTAATTCAGCATTTAAATGGATTGCTAAAACCCAAATCAGGACAAATTATCATTGATGGTATAGATATTACGGATAAAGCCGTTAAAATGCGTGACATTCGAAGAAAAATAGGTTTGGTGTTTCAATATCCGGAATATCAATTATTTGAGGAAACGGTTGAAAAGGATATTGCTTTTGGTCCTTTGAATATAGGCATTTCAAAAGAAGAAACCGAACAAAGGGTGAAAGAAGCAATGCAGCTTGTAGGTTTGGATTACGAGCATCTTGCAAAGCGTTCTCCCTTTGCACTTTCTGGAGGGCAAAAGAGAAGAGTGGCAATTGCCGGAGTGGTTGCTATGCGGCCAAGAGTATTAATTTTAGATGAACCTACTGCTGGTTTGGATCCTAAAGCGCATCAGGATGTTTTACAAATGGTTGAGACCATTCATAAAAAGGAAGGCATTACAATTATATTGATATCGCATAATATGGGTGATATCGCAAGACTTGCAGATAAAATCTTAGTTATGGATAGTGGACGATTGGTGATGACAGGAACTCCAAGTGAGGTATTTCGCAGAGCGGAAGAATTAAAGAGTATGAATTTGGCTTTGCCACCTGCCACAGAATTTATGTATCGTTTACAAAGCAAGGGCGCACCTGTGCAGGCAGAGGCATTGACGATTTCAGAAGCAGAGCAAGAAATTTATCGATGGATTGGAAAAAAATAAACAATGATTCGAGATATAACATTAGGACAATATTATCCGGGGAGTTCGTGGATTCATAAATTAGATCCAAGAGTAAAGATTATTAGTACTTTTGTGTTTTTGATTTCTTTATTTTTGGTAAGGGATTTTTGGGGTTTTGGTATAGCAGGTATTTTTTTGGCGGTTTGTATTGCAATATCAAGAGTACCCCTTTCTTTTATAGTTCGCGGGTTAAAACCTATTTTTTTGATAATTTTATTTACGTTTACAATAAATATGTTTATGACAAGAGGGACAATCTTAATATCTCTTGGATTCCTTTCTATTACTAGAGAAGGGCTTTATAATGCAGTTTTTATGGCTTTGCGTTTAATCCTTTTAATTATGGGTTCTTCAATTTTAACGTTAGCGACCAAACCGATAAGTTTAACTGATGGAATTGAACGATTGCTTTCTCCATTTCAGCGCTTTGGTATGCCGTCACATGAACTGGCCATGATGATGACAATCGCATTACGTTTTATTCCGACTCTTTTAGAGGAAACGGATAAAATTATGAAGGCACAGATGGCTAGAGGTGCTGATTTTGAAAGTGGAAATCTTATGCAGAGAGCAAAAGCCTTGATACCTCTTTTAGTACCGCTGTTTATCAGCGCATTCCGAATTGCTTCTGATCTTGCGATGGCAATGGAAGCTCGTTGCTATCGAGGGGGAGATTGCAGAACTCGAATGAATGGGATGAGTTTGAAAAAAAGAGATGCAGTTGCATTTTTGGTGTTAACTGTTTATTTTCTGGTTTTAATCTTGCAAGCTTATATCTTGTAAGTTAAAATAATATAGTAAAAAATGAATAAAAAAGCGAAGTAGAGGTGACATTATACCGAGCGGAAGATGAAAGGAAGAAACCACATGAAAGACAAACGTGTATTATTTCTTATTCAAGCAGCGGTAATTGCCGCCATTTATGCTGTTCTCACTTTAGTGCTGATGCCTTTTAGTTACGGTGTTATGCAGGTACGCGTCTCTGAAGCATTGACCATTTTACCTTATTTTACACCGGCAGCCATTCCGGGGCTGTTTGTAGGCTGTCTGTTATCCAATATGATTGGACCATACGGAATGTTAGATATTATTTTTGGGAGTGCGACGACACTGATAGCAGCTATGGGATCCTATTTGCTTAGAAAGCGTCCTTTACTTGTTCCTTTGCCTCCGGTGATTGCAAATGGAGTTATTATTGGTTTGATGCTTCATTACGCATATGGCGTTCCGGTTGCTCCTTGGGCTTGCGTTCTTTGGGTAGGACTTGGAGAACTGATTTCATGTTATGTAATTGGGTTACCTTTGATGAAATTATTAAAAAAATACGATTATATTTTTAAATAAATTAATTATAAGAAGCAAAGAGTGTTTTCATTTCGTTAAACACTCTTTTTTAGTGATTTATCGTTTTCAATACGTCTATCTTAAAGCCCACTTGCATATAAAATATTAAGTCCATTAGGGATTATGAAGGATGGAGCGATGCCGATGAAGCTGATAAAAATTTTATGTGCGGGATGCGCAGCGATGCTTCTTTTAAGCGTCGTTCTTTTATTGTCACAAAGAAACTCTTATGAAACAGAAATTTCTGTATTAAAGGTTAGTAAGCAGACGAATACATTAAGGGAAGAGATCAACGATAAACCTAAGATCGATTTTATCGTTGAGGAGGAGTTACAAGAGCCTTCTTTTTCCGTGGAATTAAAATATAATAGTTATCCTATGACGTTTACTTATTTGGTTTGTGAGCACGAGGGTGTAAACATACGGACATTACCATCTATAGAAGCTAAAATTCTAAGGAAAACACAAAAATGGGAAAAACTTCAATATATAGAGACGATAACGTTGTTTAATCATAAAGAAGAAAATAATAATGTGACAGAAGAGAAATGGTATCATGTGTATTGGTATGAAAATGACGATAAGAAGATTGTTCCGGATGGCAGTGGTACGATAGATCAAAATGGTGATGGAGCCATGTTAAAAAAGGTATTTGGCTTTGTTAGTGCAGATACAGTATCAAAAAGATTCTTTGATTTTAATCAAATGGAGGAAAAAATAAACGAACTGGAAAAGGAAGAAAGTGAAGGAAATATTACTTATGTGAGCAATTATAAAAATTACCATGGTAAACCTCCTTTGTGTGAGGGAAAAGAGATTGATGAGGGAGGAACCCCTCGAAGCCAAAGTGCTCCTGGCTATTTAAGTGCCTCAAAGGATAGTAAATTTATTTACATTCCAGATGGAACATTGGTAAAAAGCTTGGAACGTATCAATGGGTTTTGGCATATAGCTTTAGTGCAAAATGGGAAAGAATATTATATACCAGAGAAATATATAGCAAAGCAAGAGGCATTAAAAGTACTTTCTAAAATTATTATTATTGACCGCAAAAATCAAAACATAGCCTGCTTTGAAAAGAATCAAGGAATTTGGAAAATGGTTTCTTATTCTTTGGTAACAACGGGAACGACAAATAGGTATGCACAGCCGACTCCTTTAGGCTTTTATTTTATAATCGAAAAAAGACCTCAATTTTATTATATCAAGGATGGAACAAATGAAATACAAGGGTATGCGCCATATACACTTCGGTTTTGCGGCGGAGCATATCTCCATGGAGTATCTGTAACTTATAGATGGGAAAACGGAAATCGCATTGATCCGGGATTGAGAGAATTTTCTTCCTCAATTGGTACGGTTCCACTGTCACATAAATGTGTAAGAAATTATACTTCACATGCAAAATTTCTCTACGATTGGTATAGCAAGGATGAGACGGTTGTAACAGTCATTGAACCATAAAAATACGAAAAATTTCCTTGCAATAAAGATGGTAATCGGATACTATATATAGTAAGTGATAAAAGGAAAACAACGATAGACAGTGTAGTTTTGGGTATCAGGAGGTAAAGAAAAATGAGCATAACCAAGGTACAAAAGCGAAATGGCGAGATTGTAGATTTTAATCTTTCAAAGATTCGCCATGCTATTTTTTCTGCAGCTAAAGCGGTAGGGGGGACCGATGAATTAGAAGCACAAAGATTAGCTGGTTTAGTAGAGGCTGTGATTAAAGAAAGTCATGCAGCAGGTATTCCTTCTGTAGAAGACATTCAAGATGTTGTAGAAAAGATTTTAATTGAAGAAGGTCATGCAAGAACCGCTAAGGCTTATATTCTTTACCGAAAAGAACATCAAGACATTCGTACTGCCAATAATTTATTTATGGATGCCGAACAGATGATTGAAGAGTATGTATCTTTGGACGACTGGCGAGTAAATGAAAATTCAAATATGGGATACTCATTACAAGGTTTAAATAATCATATTGTAGAAAGCATTACTAAAAAATATTGGCTAAATAAAATATACAGAAAAGAACTCCGCGACGCACACATGCGAGGAGATTTACACATCCACGATTTGGGCTTATTGGCACCTTATTGTTGCGGATGGGATTTAGAAGCTTTTTTATTACAAGGTTTTAAAGGCGCAAAGGGAAAAATTGAATCACTTCCGCCAAAGCATTTTGAATCGGCTTTAATGCAGCTGGTAAATTTACTGTTTACCTTACAGGGTGAAGCAGCCGGTGCGCAGGCTGTCTCAAGTATAGATACCTATTTAGCACCTTTTATTTACTATGATAATTTAGAATATTCTCAGGTGAAAAAGGCTGTACAACGATTTGTTTATAACTTGAATGTACCAACCCGTGTAGGCTTTCAGACACCGTTTACAAATATAACACTCGACATCGCCCCTCATCCGCTTTTGAAAAACCAAGGTGTCATTATCGGCGGTAAAATGATGGACAAGACGTATGGAGAATTTCAAAAGGAAATGGATTTGTTTAACCGCGCATATTGTGAGGTTATGATGGAGGGTGATGGTGCCGGAAGGGCATTTAGTTTCCCGATTCCAACGGTAAATATTACAAAGGACTTTCCTTGGGATTCTGAAGCGGCGAATTCGATTATGGAAATGACGAGAAAGTTTGGAACACCTTACTTTGCAAATTTTTTAAATTCAGATTTATCTCCGGAAGACATTCGATCGATGTGCTGCCGTTTACGCTTAGATAATCGGGAACTGCGTCATAGAGGCGGCGGGTTGTTTGGTGCAAATCCTTTGACTGGTTCTATCAATGTTGTGACCTTAAACATGGCAAGAATCGGATACGAAGCCAAAGATGTTGCAGGCTTTAAAAAGCAAGTAAGAAAGCTCATGGAATACGCAAAAGAAATTTGTGATTGCAAGCGGGCTGCTTTAGAGCGTTATATGGAAATAGGATTATATCCTTATTCAAAATATTATTTGTCATCGGTAAAAAGTGCGACTGGTGAATACTTTAAGAACCATTTCTCTACCATTGGTTTAAATGGTATGAATGAAGCTTGTTTAAATCTTTTGGGTGAAGATTTAACAACCGAGGAAGGGAATGCGTTTGCAGTAGAAATCATGGACTTTATGAACCGTGTGATTCAACTTTTTCAAGAGGAAACGGGAAGCCTTTGGAACTTGGAAGCATCTCCGGCTGAGGGGACAAGCTATCGGTTTGCACGTTTGGATAAAAAGTTATATCCTAACATCATTGCACAGGGTACGGAAGAACCATATTATACCAATTCCACACAGCTTCCTGTAGGAGCGACGGATGATATTTTTGAAGCCATCGAGTTACAGGAGAAGCTTCAAACTGCATACACCGGAGGTACGGTGCTGCATGGCTTTATTGGCGAACAAATTGATGATGTAGAGACTTGTAAAGTGTTTATCAAGAAAATTATGGAGAACACTTCAATCCCTTATGTTACGGTTACACCGACTTTTTCCATTTGTGAAGATCACGGCTACATTGCCGGCGAGCATTTCCAATGTCCGACCTGCGGAAAAGAAGCAGAAGTTTGGACACGTGTTGTTGGATTCCATAGACCAGTACAAGCTTGGAATAAAGGGAAAAAGGAAGAGTATAAGGAACGAAAAGAATTTTCTGTATCCGTTAGTTTAGGGAAAAGTCCTTCTGTAAAAGAAAAAACAGAAATGGGTATTAAAAATAAGGAATTAGAAATAAAGAAAGCTGTTGTACAATGAACATCGCAGGTATTATAAAAGCATCTTTAATAGATTATCCTGGTAAAGCATCCGCCGTACTTTTTTTCGGCGGATGTAATTTTCGTTGCGGTTATTGTCATAATCCTGAAATTGTGAATGGTACACATTCTATAATGGAGCTGGAAGAAGTTTTTGAATTTTTAGAGAAAAGAAGAAGATTTTTAGACGCTGTATGTATCTCCGGCGGTGAACCTACGTTACAAAAGGAATTATATTCCTTCATTGTACAGGTAAAAAAGATGGGATACTTGATAAAATTAGATACCAATGGTACTGATCCAAATACCTTAAAAAGGCTAGTAACGGAGAATCTCTTAGATTATGTGGCAATGGATGTAAAGGCACCTTTAAAAAGGTATGATGAAATCGTTTGTGTAAAAAGCGACAAAGAAGAGATTCGCAGGAGCATAGATTTTCTTTTGAGTGATGTCGTTTCTTATGAATTCCGCACAACTGTTTGTAAAGAACTGCTTAACTTTAAGGACTTGTTGCTAATGAGTGAGGAACTTAAAGGTGCTAAAACGTGGTATTTGCAGACCTTTCGAAAACAGGGAGAATTATTGAATGCAGAAACAACTTTTTCTGCATATTCAGAAGAAGAGATGCAAGAGTTTGCAAAGAGGCTAGATGAAACAATGAAACGAAATTTATACCTGATGGGTACAAATATAAAAGGAGAATTCACATGCGTCAACGTAAGGTGAAAAATGAAGAGGAAAAGATTGAAGCATTTGGGGCTTATGTGATAAAGAATGCCGAAATGCATAAAGGACATTGGAGAGAACTCTTTGGAAATGATAATCCCATTTACATTGAAATTGGATGCGGCAAAGGGCAGTTTATAACCACTTTAGCGAGAATAAATCCAAACGGTAACTACATCGCAGTGGAAGGAGCAGGAAGTGTTATTTTACGTGCTTTGGAAAAGGCTTCAGCCGCAGATTTAAAAAACATTAAATTTATTACTAAGTATGTTAACGAAATGACTGATTTTTTTGTAGAAGGAGAAATTGACGGTATTTACCTTAATTTCAGTGATCCTTGGCCAAAGGATCGTCATGCCAAACGACGGTTAACGCATACACGTTATATAAAAGGATATAAAACAGTTTTAAAACAAGGCGGACACATTGAATTTAAAACAGATAACGATGGATTATTTACATTTTCAGTGGAAGAGTTTTTAAAAAATGATATGCAGTTAGTAGAATGTACCGACGATTTACACAAGACAAATTTTAAATCAAAACAATTCACTACAGAATATGAAGACAAATTCAATAAAATTGGAAAAAATATTCACTATCTTAGGGCAAAGTAAATTAAAAACGATTTTCTATATAAAAAACAAGAGGGCCTGTTTCAATATTATTTGAGACAGGCCCTTCTTTTTTTACTGTTTTTATTTAACACTTTGAAATTGCTTCTGCAATTTTCTCAGGGATCATTTTACAAGCCTCTTCAGAAATAGAAGCAATGGATATGCGGATTCCGGCCCCGATTGGAATAGCAAAAATATTTGATTTTTGAAGTTCTTCTCCAACTTGATCGGCGTTTTTACAAGGAATGGTGATGAAAAAGCCGGAGTCAAACGGGCAGGTTTTTAAATTACATTCTTTAGCAGCTTTCATAAAAGCATTTCCTCGTTTTGTAAGGATTGCTAAGTATTTATGACGTTCTTCGGTTACCTTTGCAAGAAGATTCTCATTTGCAAAAATTTGAGAAAGCACTACCATGGATGCTCGAGTGCCATTTGACCAAGACCCTCTGCTGGAGAAGGAAGCAACCATTTTAAATTCTTCGGCAATGTCTTTATTTGGTGTCAGGCAAAGCAATGCACCACAGCGCATGCCATATAAGGTGTATCCCTTTGAGGTACTGAATGCGATGAGAACCAATACGTTGTCTGGAAAATCTTCTAATTTTGAAAAGAATTCTCTATATTCATCGGCATCACCGGAAAAATCTAAGTATGCAATATCTACAAGCAGCGTAATTTTCTTGGTTTTATCCTCGGCAGCTTTTTTTAAGATTTCATTTACCTTATCCCAATCTTCTAAGGTGAAGGTATAACCTGTAGGGTTGTGAGCCGGAGTATTAATGATAATAACGGTTTCATCTTGTATTTTTAAAATTTCATTCAGCTTCTGATTAAGAGAGCCATGATTAAAATTTTGATTATCATCAAATAAAGTATAAGTGTTTAATTTTCGTTCGATTTCAGTTGTGATGATATTATAAGGACTCCAGTGCCAATCTGAAGTTAAAATAATATCACCTCTTTTTGTATAATTTTGAATGGCATTACGTATCGCGCCGGTACCTCCCGGTGTAGCGCAAGCTTCTACATATCCCTTAGGCTGATAGTTTCCAAATACCGCTTTTTTTACTGTGGAAAGGTATTCCGGAGTCCCTGCGATTGGAGCATATTCTGCATAATCAGTAGGAGATAGATTTTTTAGAACATCGATGACGGATGATAAAACAATTAAGTTTCCATTATCATCCAATAAGGCTCCAATGGTCGAATTTACCACATTTTCCTTACCAATTTCTGCGATTCTTTTCTTAGCCAAAGTACTGACCCCAAAAATTTTATCTGGGCCACCCATGATTCTTCCATTTTCTTGTGCCATGATCAATTTTGACATACGATCACCTCATCTTTCGTTATTTTTAATAAACATCACATAACTACATAAAGTAATTTGTGATGCAATAAATTCAATTATTATTTTTTTTCATAATAGATTTAATTATATCATAAAGACTTTCCCACGCAAGAAATTTTATGTTAAAATAGAAATCGTATTTGTTTATCGGAAATACATAACTATTCTTTGAGGCATTTTTTTTAACTCAATGGAAAAAATAAAGAAAGAAGGTGAAAATCCTTGTATATTAAACAACTTTTTATCCTTTTGGCGGCATTATTTATTGGATACATTGCATCAGAAGGATTTGGAATTCCGCTTCCATCTAATGTGATTGGATTGCTGTTGTTACTTTTTGCATTAATGATTGGTTTAATTAAGCTAAAAGATGTGGAAGATACAGCTGATTTTATTATAAAACACTTGGCATTGTTTTTCGTTGCACCTACCGTTGGATTAATGCTATATTTTGATTTAATTAAAGAATCATTTTTACAGATTGCGCTGCCTTTATTCGGTTCAATTATTATTGGATTTTTTGTGGCTGGAAAAGTGACACAACTTGCGATTTATTTTCAAATAAAATGGAAAAGAAGGAGACGGGCGCGATGAAAGAATTGATTTTAGCTAGCCCATACTGGGCAATTTTGTTAACTTTATTTACGTATGCAATAGGCATGTGGGTACAACGTAAAGCAGGATGGACTTTATTACAACCTATTTTAGTCTGTGCAGCACTAATCATAACCTTTTTAATCATTACAGGAATTTCTTTTGAAGAATACAATGAAAAATGTCAATTTCTTAATTTTATTTTACCGATGACGGCTGTTGTTTTAGCGGTACCGCTTTATCGAAATTTAGATGTATTAAAAAAATATGCAATTCCAATTTTTTCTGGAATCGTTGCTGGAACATTTGCTACTATTTTAAGCTTAATTGCAATCGGCAAAATAATAGGTACGAAGGAAATGATTTTGATTTCAATGCTTCCCAAAAGTGCTACGAATCCGATTGCATTAGAAGTTTCTGCAAAAATTGGAGGAATTCCTTCGCTGACTGTGGCAATGGTTGTTGTTGCTGGTTGTTTTGGGGCAGTATGCGGACCGGAAATTTTAAAATTAATGGGTATCACACATCCAGTAGCAAAAGGAATTGCTATTGGTACTTTATCACATGCTGTTGGAACTTCAAGAGCGTTTAAAGAAGGACAAATAGAAGGATCGATGAGTAGCTTAGCTATTGCACTTGCGGGTATGGCAACTGCAATATGTTCTCCGATTGCCGTAATGATTTTCTTTTAAAATCAAGACACCTTATTGTATGAATTCTTTTCAGAAAGGAAAGAATAGCAATGGAGGTGTTTTTATATGCGTTTAAAAAATGGAAATGAGTACATTCCTCAACAGGAGGAAAAAAAACAAAGCTTACGATATACGATGATTGCAGTGGTATGTGTATGTTTGGTTCTCATTGGTACAGTCTTTGCGATTCGATCCTATCCGCAATGGATGGCGAGATATGGAAATAATGGTATAGATTTAACAAATGAACATCCACAACAAACCGTACCGAATCAAAATGTAGTAAAACAGGTACCGACGGTAGACAGCCGAGATGCTGGAAAAACAAATGATTCCGGATCAAATTCTCAAAAAAATAAAAGTGCATTTATTAGTCCGTTAAGTGGAACGATTGTAAAAGACTTTGCAATGGATGTTCCGATTTATTCAAAAACATTAGATGAATTTACAGTGCATTCAGGGATTGATATTGAGGCTCCTTTGGATACGCAAGTTTGTGCATCTGCCGATGGTACGGTAACAAAGGTTTATACGGATGACCGATTGGGTATCACCATCCAGATTACACATGAGGATGGATTGATTACTCAATATTCGAACTTAAGTACGAGTAAAATGGTGGAAGAAGGAGATGTTGTCAAACAGGGAGATGTGATTAGTGGAGTTGGGAATACAGCTTTGTTTGAAAGCTTAGATGCACCGCATTTACATTTCGAGATACAAAAAAATGGAGAGGTACAAGATCCTTCATCTTATATAAAGTAGATTGCTAAGAGCTATCTCATACAAACTAATGGTTTGGGTTATGTGATAGCTTTTTTCTTTTTTTGCTTGCATAGAAAAAGCATCTATGATAAAATACCTTTAATAATTTAACGCAATAAAGCAATAGAGTAATAAAGTGATAATATAAATTAGATATTAATATTACATAGTTTAGGAAAGAAATGAAGCTGTTAAAGGGAGGCAAAACATGAAGCTCCAAATTAAATCATTGAAGCCAGAGGAAATGGTTACTTTACAATTACGTGGATTGTATGAATCGTATGGATATAAAAAATATCGGATGGGTCGATTTGAAGAATATAGTTTATATGCAATGAACAAACGATTTTTAGCCAGCGAAAATGTCATTACGTTTACCGATTTAGATGGAAAACTTTTAGCGCTGAAGCCGGATGTAACACTTAGCATTGTGAAGAATACGAAAGCAAATCGAGAAAATACAGAAAAGCTATATTACATTGAAAATGTATATCGAGAAAGCAAAGAAAGCCACACATATAAGGAAATTAGTCAAATGGGACTGGAGATTATTGGTCTTGTTGACCGATATGCAGTCATTGAAATTTTATCCTTAGCAGAAAATAGTTTGAATGCGATTAGTCCGCAATTTATTCTTTCTGTATCGCATATGAACTTTGTGTTAGGTTTTTTTGATGAATTACAATTAGATGAAGAAAATAAAAAAAGGATTCTTCAATGTATTAGAAGTAAAAATGCAAATGAATTAAAGTTGGCAGGTCAGGAAGCAAAGATCAAAGAAGAGCAGTTGAGTGTACTTTGTAGAATTCTTACATTATATGGGGACTTTTCAAGTACTTTACGCAAGGCAAGAGAAATTGCAGTTAATGATGTGATGATGGAGACGTTAAAAGAATTAGAATCCATTTATAGAGTTCTTAGGACTTTAAATTTAGGTAAGAAAATTCAGCTGGATTTTTCCATGATAAATGATATTGATTATTATAACGGGATTATATTTCAAGGCTATGTGGAAGGATTGCCAAGAAGCGTTTTAGCAGGCGGAGAATACTCTGTGCTGATGGAAAAGATGGGAAGGGATGCAGAAGCTTTAGGCTTTGCTTTATATCTCAGTGAGCTGCAGCATTTGCCGTTGGAACCATCCATATACGATGTAGATGCAATGGTATTATATGATAAGGATACGGATTATGGTAAATTGGCATCCGCAGTTCGTCAATTAACAAGAGAGGGAAATCGTGTAAGAGCAGCAGAAGCAATTCCTAAGGGATTAAGATACAAAACATTATATCGCTTTGCCCAAGATGGATTAAGAGAGGAGAGAGAGGAATGTTAAACATAGCATTGCCAAAGGGGCGCTTGGGTGATCAGGTCTATGAACTGTTAGAGCGCATTGGATATGATTGTAAAAGTATTTATGAGGAAAATCGTAAACTTGTATTTGAAAATATAGAGAATGGGGTTCGTTATCTTTTAGTAAAACCAAGTGATGTGGCAATATATGTAGAGCATCATGCAGCGGACATCGGAATCGTAGGAAAGGATATTTTGCTTGAGCATCAACCGGATGTGTATGAACTTTTGGATCTCAATCTGGGAAGATGTCGTATGGCGGTTGCAGCAAAGAACAATTATGTGGAAGATAAAGATCGAACGCTACGAGTCGCAACTAAGTTTGTGAACATTGCAAAAGACTATTATGCTGGCATGAATCGCGATATTGACATTATAAAGCTGAACGGCAGTATAGAATTGGCACCAATATTAGGCCTTTCCGATGTTATTGTAGATATTGTAGAATCCGGAAATACAATTCGAGAAAACAATTTAAAAATTATTGATGAATTCAAGCAGATAAGTGCAAGACTCATTGCAAATAAAAGCAGCTATGTATTTAAAAATGAAATGATAGGTCAGATAGTTGAAAAGTTGCAGGCAATGGTTTAAGTTAAAAGAAAGGAAATCATGTCATGATTCAAATATATGAAAGAGATAAGATATCTTTAGAAGATGTGCTCGATCGTGAAAGAAAACAAAACGAGGATGTATCGGAGTTAGTGGATGAAATCATATTGCAGGTATGTACTAAAAAAGATGCAGCTCTTTTTGAATATGAAAAGCGTTTTGATAAAGTTGAATTAAAGAGCCTAGCAGTAACAGAGCAAGAAATTCAAACTGCATTAAATAATATAGATCCCATATTTTTAAATACTTTAATGATGGCGAGTGAAAACATAAAAAATTTTCATAGGCGACAGATTCGAACAGATTTTATAATTAATGATAAGGAAGGTGTGATTATGGGACAAAAAATCACGCCGATTGCGAAAGCAGGAATTTATGTACCGGGAGGAACTGCATCTTATCCAAGCAGTGTATTAATGAATGCAATACCGGCAAAGCTTGCTGGCGTTGAAGAGATTATAATGGTAACGCCGCCTGACAAGGAAGGAAGAATTGCAGATAGTATTTTAGCTGCTGCAAGCATCGCAGGAGTAACGAAGATTTTTAAAATTGGCGGTGCACAGGCCATTGCAGCTTTGGCTTACGGAACAGAAAGCATTCCTAAAGTTGATAAAATCGTAGGTCCAGGTAATATTTTTGTAGCGACCGCAAAAAGTAAAGTTTTTGGTCTGGTTGACATTGATATGATTGCAGGACCGAGTGAAATTCTTGTTTTGGCAGATGAAACATGCAATCCTAGTTTTGTTGCGGCGGATTTACTCAGCCAAGCGGAACACGATGAGCTTGCAACTGCTATCTTAGTTACCAATAGCATGGATTTGGCAGAAAAAGTACAGGATGAAATTGAGAGACAGGTTTCTCTGCTTCCTAGAGAAGAAATTGCAAGGGCGAGTATTGACAGCAAAGGAAAGATTCTTTTGACTGCAAGCTTAGAGGAAGCCATTGAGATTGCAAATAATATTGCACCAGAGCATTTAGAAATTTGTATGGACGATCCGTTTTCTATGCTTCCGAAAGTGAAAAATGCAGGATCAATTTTTCTTGGAAAATATGCACCTGAAGCTTTGGGAGATTATTTTGCCGGACCAAATCACGTACTTCCTACGAGTGGGACTGCTCGTTTTTCGAGTCCTTTGAGTGTGGATGATTTTATAAAAAAATCCAGTTATTTATACTACACAAAAGAAGCGTTGGAAAGTGTAAAGAATCAAATTTCAGATTTTGCAAATCGTGAGGGATTAAGTGCACATGCAAAAAGTATTGCCATTCGTTTTGAGGAGGTGTAGTGATGAGTCGGTTTTTAAGTAAAACATTTCAATTTATAAAACCCTACACACCGGGGGAACAACCTCAAAATATGCAATATATAAAATTAAATACAAATGAAAGTCCATATGCTCCAAGTCCGAAAGTATTAAGTACAGCGAATATAGCATCCTTAGAAAACTTACGGCTTTATTCGGACCCTGAGGTAAAAGATTTGACGAATACGATTGCTGCTTATTATGAGCTTGAGCCGGATCAAATACTTGTAGGAAATGGATCTGATGAGATTTTAGCGTTTGCTTTTCAAGCTTTTCATGATGAGAAAACTGCAGTTTGCTTTCCGGAAATTACTTATGGATTTTATAAGGTGTTTTCTAATCTTTATCAAATAACAAACAAACAAATTCCTCTCACAAAGGATTATCAAATCAATGTGGAAGACTATTTAAATTGTGGCAAGAATGTTATTCTTGCAAATCCAAATGCACCAACCGGAATTTGTTTACTGCTTTCAGATATTGAAAGGATATTAAAAACAAATTCCAATCATCTTGTTATGATTGATGAAGCATACATTGATTTTGGCGGAGAAAGCTGTATTCCATTATTGAAAAAATATGATAATCTTTTAGTGATACAAACCTTTTCAAAATCAAGAAGTTTAGCAGGTGCCCGGATTGGATTTGCAATCTCCAGTAAAGAGATTATTGAAGACCTTAATAAAATAAAATTTAGTTTTAATCCATATAATGTAAATCGGTTGTCAATGGCATTGGGAAAAGTTGCGATGGAAGATAACGCGTATTTTAGAAAGTGTACTGATGCGATTATAAAAACGAGAGAAAAAACCACTAAGAATTTAGAAGCATTAGGATTTGAAGTTCTTCCGTCCAAAGCGAATTTTATATTTGCCCGACACTATAAAATGAATGGATTTGAATATTTTAAAGAACTCAAGCAAAAAGGAATCTTAGTGAGACATTGGAATGATGCGCTTATTTCCGATTTTGTACGCATTACAATAGGTACCGAAGCACAGATGGAATGTTTATATCAGGTAACAAAGGAGATTTTAGGTCTTTAGGAGGAGTTATGCGAAAAAGTAAAATAATCAGAGACACCAACGAGACAAAGATTGTATTGGAACTAAATTTAGATGGAAGCGGAATTTATCAAAATGATACGGGATGCGGATTTTTGAACCATATGCTGGACTTATTTGCAAAGCATGGTCGATTTGATTTACAAGTTACTTGCAAAGGGGATGTAGAGGTAGACGATAAACATACGGTCGAAGACGTTGGAATAGCGCGAGGAAGCGCATTTTTACAAGCCATCGGGGATAAAAGAGGGATTCAACGTTATGGTAATTTTATTCTTCCTATGGATGAGGCCTTGATTTTATGCGCACTGGATATCAGCGGAAGAAATTGTTTGGTCTTTGATACAACGATACCGGCTCAGAAGGTTGGAAATTTTGATACAGAATTAGTCAAGGAGTTTTTACTTGGATTTTGCAGAGCCTTCGGTTTAACGCTACACATCAAACAGTTGGCAGGAGAAAACAGTCATCATATTATAGAAGCAATTTTTAAGGGATTGGGAAAAGCTTTAGCTCAGGCAATAACAGTGGATAACAAATATAAGGATGAAATTCCATCTACAAAAGGCAGCTTATAGGAGGTAGAAAATGATTGCAATTATTGACTATGGCGTAGGAAATTTGTTTTCTTTACGTTCCTCTTTACAGTATTTAAATCTTGAAAATAAAATAACAAATCGAGAAGAAGATATTTTAGAAGCAGATCGCATTTTATTGCCCGGAGTTGGTGCATTCTCTGATGCCATTCAAAAATTAAAAAATACTGGATTGGTTGATGTAATTAAAAGTGAAACAGAAAAGGGAAAGCCTCTTTTAGGAATTTGCCTTGGTATGCAGTTGTTGTTTGATAAGAGTTTTGAATTTGGAGAATATGAAGGACTAAGCCTTATAAAGGGAACGGTTTCTCCATTAAGACCAATTGTTTCTGACTCATTAAAGATTCCGCACATTGGGTGGAATCGATTACAAAAGAAAAAAGAGCATTCTCTTTTAAAATATTCTAAAGAAGGAGATTATGTATACTATGTGCATAGCTTCTATGCGACCGACTGTGAGGAAAGTACCTTGGCAGTTTCGGAATATGAGGTAGATATTCCGGGAGTCGTTGCGTATAAAAATATTTGCGGAACACAGTTTCATCCAGAAAAAAGCGGTGAGGCGGGACTTCGAATATTAAAGGCTTTTTCGGAGTTATCTTAAGAATTCTACATCTGATTTTGTATCTTTGATTGATGATTTAAATCTATGGGAATATAAAAATAAAAACAGTAAGTAACGCTTATGCGGGGAAGGGTACGGTATGGATATATTTGCAGCGATTGATATTTATAATGGAGAAGCAGTTCGTTTGTTTCAAGGTGACTATCAAAGAATGACGGTATATGGAAAAGATCCGGTAGAAGTTGCAAAAGGATTAAAGGAAAAAGGTGCAACACATTTACATATTGTTGATTTAGATGGTGCAAAGGATGGCACCTTAACACATTTTGATACGATAGCAGATATCGTAAAGATTGGAGGACTTTTTGTACAAGTTGGTGGTGGAATTAGGGATGAAGAACGGATTCAACGCTATCTGGATTTGGGAGTCAATCGAGTTGTCTTAGGAACGGCTGCTGCAACCAACCGGCCATTTTTGAAGGATATGATTGAAAAATATGGAGATAAAATTGCCGTCAGTGTTGATGTGCGAGGTGGCATGGTGGCAATCAAAGGTTGGAAAGAACTAACAAACACGGATGGAATTACCTTTTGTAAAGAGTTGTGTGATATGGGCGTTAAAACAGTTATCTATACGGATATTTCAAAGGATGGGATGTTAGAGGGTACAAATATGGAAATCTATGAAGAACTCGCGAAAATAGAAGGTCTTGACGTCATTGCATCAGGTGGAATCAGCTTTCTATTAGAATTAATGCAATTAAAAGATTTTGTTTCCGCTGCAATTGTCGGAAAAGCACTTTACACAGGAGCAATTAAATTGGAAGAGGCGATGAAATTTATATAAAAAGAAGGATAGGAGGCTTCCTATGATAACAAAGAGAATTATACCGTGCTTGGATGTACGTAATGGGCGTGTAGTAAAAGGAATGAATTTTGAAGGAGTGCAAGACGTTGCTGATCCAGTAGAGATGGCTCGCTTTTATAATGAGGCGGGTGCAGATGAACTTGTTTTCTACGATATTACTGCAAGTGTAGAAGAACGTGGCATATTTACAGATATATTAAAAAAGGTTGCCAGTCAAATTTTTATACCGTTAACGGTTGGCGGCGGTATTCGGACAATTGATGATTTTGATCGTGTTCTTAAGTGTGGTGCTGACAAGGTCAGTGTCAATAGCGGAGCCATTCAAAATCCGGATTTGATTCAGCATGCTGCTGAAAAATATGGAAAGCAATGTGTAGTGCTCAGCATGGATGTAAAGCGTGTAGATGGAGTGTTTCGAGTATTTTCCAAGGGGGGCAGAGAAAATACAGGGATCAATGCATTGGAATGGGCAGAAGATGGTGTAAAAAGAGGTGCCGGTGAACTGGTTATAAACAGTATTGATACCGATGGTGTGAAAGAAGGCTTTGACATTGAAATGCTGCTTGCCATTGCAGAGAGAGTATCGGTTCCGATTGTTGCATCCGGTGGAGCAGGAAAAATGGAAGACTTTAGAGAACTTTTCCAATATTCTCAGATGGATGCAGGACTTGCAGCAAGCATTTTTCATTTTAAAGAGGTTAGCATTCATGACTTAAAATGCTATTTGAGAGAAAATGGTGTAGAGGTACGTTGAAGGGAGTGATATAATGGATTTAAAATTTGATGATAAAGGTTTAATACCTGTAATTGTACAGGATTATTATACCAAACAAGTATTAACACTTGCCTATATGAATCAGGAAAGCTTGGAAATCAGTATACGAGAAAGAAAAACATGTTTCTTTAGTCGGAGTCGTCAGGAATTATGGCGAAAGGGTGAAACAAGCGGAAATCGTCAGCATATTGTAAGCATTTTTGCAGATTGTGATGCAGATGCATTAGTCGTTGAGGTGGTTAAGGATGGGCCGGCTTGTCACACAGGTGCAGAAAGTTGTTTCTATCAACCTCTTTATTTAAGTGAGGAGATTACACCGTTTTCGTACGATGCATTATATGAATTAATTCAGGGGCGGAAAGTAAATAAACAAGAAGGAAGCTATACAACCTATTTGTTTGAAAAGGGTATGGATAAAATTCTGAAAAAAATAGGCGAAGAGTCGACCGAAGTCATTATCGCTGCAGCAAAAAAAGATCGAGAAGAAGCGGTATATGAAATTGCAGATTTAACTTATCATATGATGGTTCTTATGGTTGAGATGGGAATTACATGCAGCGATGTCACTGCAGAGCTGGCAAAACGGCATGTAATCGATCATAAAATAAAACAGGAGCGTATGAAATAATGTTGGTTTCTTCAAATGTACATACACATACAAGCTTTTGTGACGGAAGAGATAGTGCGGAAATCATGGTAAAAGCTGCTATTGAAAAAGGGTTTAAGTGTCTGGGATTTAGTGGACATTCTTATACGCCTTTTGATGAAAGTTGTTGCATGACTCTTAAACAGACAAGAGACTATAGAGAAAACATCAGTGCTTTGCAAGAAAAATACGAAGGTAGATTAGAAATTCTTTGTGGAATTGAATGGGACTATTATTCCGTAATTGATCCTTGTCAATGGGAATATACTATTGGTAGTGTTCATTATCTACAAAGTCCGCTTACCGGTAAATATTATACGATTGATTATTGTGATTCTGAACTTGAAGCGTGCATCCAGGAAGGCTTTTGCGGTGATGTTGCGGCCATGGTAAAAGCTTATTATGCAAATGTAATTGATATGGCACTTACTTATAAGCCAACAATTTTAGGGCATTTTGATTTGATTCGAAAGTTAAATCGAGGAAATCGATTCTTCGATGAAACTTCACCGATTTATAAAGCGATTGCATTGAATGCAATGGAACAGGTAATCAATGCCGGAACAGTTTTAGAAGTGAATACTGGAGGGATGTTTCGAGGTTATTGCGATACACCGTATCCTGCGAGCTCACTTCTACGGTTAGTGAAAGAATTAGGAGGCAGTGTGATTTTAAGTTCGGATGCTCATGCAGCAGAGGGCTTGAACTATGCATTTGATGACGTGGAAAGAGAACTTCGTAAGCTGGGATTTCAGGAAGTTTTAGAACTAAGAGGCTCCGGATTTGTAAGTACAAAGTTATAGCCGCGAATAAGCTCGCGGCTATTCGTTTTTATTTTTATTCATGTTTTCTCTTATATTTTTTCTGTGTAGCGAGTCCACCACGAATGTGACGCTCAGCCTTGTTGTTGTCTAATACGTTTTTTACTTCCTGACAAAGTCCTGGATTTAGCTCTTGAAGTCGCTCGGTTACGTCTTTATGTACAGTTGATTTGGAAATGCGATATTTTTTTGCAGCAGATCGAACTGTGGCTTTCGTCTCAATAATATATTTGGCAAGCTCCAAAACACGTTCTTCTATATAATCCTTCATAATGCACGACACTCCTTTAAAGATAATTTACCTGCACAAAAATTAGATTCTGTGTGAAAAATTTCCCAATTACCCTATGTATATGAAGGAAAGGACGAGGATATGATGTGATTGGAAAAAAAGTAAATTTGGAAATATTGACAGCCAACTATATTTTTGATAGGCTAAATGAGTTAAAGTAGGCTTTGCAGTGTCAAAGCCTGCTATTTTTGGGGGTAAGACAAAATTCAAAGGGGTAGTGAAAGGTAAAGAGGAGAGAATTATGGATTTTATTGAAATCTTAAAAGCAGTCTTTTTAGGTATTGTTGAGGGTATAACGGAATGGCTTCCGATTAGCAGCACCGGACATATGATTTTGGTTGATGAATTCCTTAAGATGAACGTCAGCCGCGAATTTTGGAATATGTTTTTAGTTGTTATTCAGCTGGGCGCAATTTTAGCAGTTGTTGTACTTTATTGGAATAAACTATTTCCATTTTCATTTAAAAAAGGTGAGTCATTTATTAAAAAAGATATTTTTAACCTATGGTTTAAGATTATTTTTGCAGCGATTCCAGCGGCAGTCATCGGTCTTCCGTTAAATGACATGATAGAAGAGAAGTTTAACAATTATGTTGTGGTAGCGATTACACTTATTGTTTATGGTATTGCATTTATTTTAATAGAAAATTGGAATCGGGGAAAACGTTTTGCCATTAATGATATCTCAAAATTAAGTTATAAAACAGCATTCTTTATTGGTTTGTTTCAAGTATTGTCTTTAATTCCCGGTACCTCACGTTCCGGTTCTACAATAATCGGAGGTATGTTAATGGGAACATCAAGAACCGTAGCAGCAGAATTTACTTTTTATCTTGCGATCCCGATTATGTTTGGAGCAAGTCTATTAAAGCTTCTTAAGTTTGGATTTGTTTTCACAGGGACAGAGATTACACTTCTACTGACTGGAATGCTGGTTGCATTTGTGGTATCCATTTTATCCATTAAATTCTTGATGAGTTATATTAAGAAGTATGACTTTAAAGTATTTGGATATTATCGCATTATCCTGGGCATTTTAGTATTGGGTTATTTTATGATTTTCGCCAGATAAATAAAGAAAAGAATTTTGTGATTTCGGAGAAAACAACAAATTATTAATATAAAATAAAGATTGACAAAAAAATATTTATCAAAATACTTTCTATTTCCTTAAGACTTTGGGAACAATATATGTTAACATAGAAATAGCGGGCAAATTCGCCTAGTTTTGTGTTAGGAAAGGTTTTTTAAAGGAGGACACAAGTTAAAATGGCTATTAAAGTTGGTATTAACGGTTTTGGACGTATCGGAAGAGTTGTATTCCGTGCTGCAATGAAAGAAGAGGATATTGACATTTGCGGAATCAATGTAAGAAACGCCGATTTGGATTACATGGTATATATGATTAAATATGATACCATTTTCGGACGTTTTCAAGGAACTCTGGATACATATGAAAAAGGAATTATTGTAAATGGAAAAAAAATTCCGGTTTACGGTGAAAATGATGCAGCTTCAATTCCTTGGTCTGAATGTGGTGCAGAGTATATTGTAGAAGCAACCGGAGCCTATGTTACCACGGAAGCAGCGTCAAAGCATTTAGCTGGCGGTGCAAAAAAAGTTATTATTTCTGCGCCGGCAAAGGATAAGGACACTCCTACTTTCGTTATGGGCGTCAATCATATGGAATACACGAAGGATATGAATGTAGTATCCAATGCATCTTGTACAACAAATTGTTTAGCCCCTCTTGCTAAGATTATTGAGGACAACTTTGGAATTGAACAGGGATTAATGTCTACCATTCATGCAGCGACTGCAAAGCAGAAAGTTGTTGACTGCAGATCATTGAAGGACTGGCGTACAGGTCGATCCGTATTTGGAAATGTAATTCCGTCTTCAACAGGAGCAGCGAAAGCGGTTGGATTGGTTATCCCATCCTTGAAAGGTAAGCTAACAGGTATTTCTTATCGTGTGCCGACAGCGGATGTATCAGTAGTAGATTTGAATATTATGCTTAAAAATCCTACGACATACGAAGAAATGTGTAAGGTGATTAAGGAAGCTTCAGAAACCTCTATGAAAGGAATTTTGGAATATGTAGATGATGAAGTGGTTTCCAGTGACTTTATCGGTGATCCTCATACTTCCATTTTCGATGCAAGAGAAGGAATTATGCTAAACGATCGTTTCTTTAAATTGATTGCATTTTATGACAATGAATGGGGTTATTCCAGTAAAATCTTGATGTTGATTCAGCACATGGCTTCTGTGGATAAGTAAGATAAAATTAAAAAAAATAAAGTTAAGAATCAAATCATAATAAGAATCATTATAAAGCAAGCAAATTTTTATTTTAGAATTTTGCTTGCTTTTTATATGATTTCTAATGGACAGAAATTTGTGGAATTTTTTGACTTTTTATAGCTTGTATGGTACAATATATTTTAAAATGCACGAAAGACATAGGAGGAAGGCTTTGAAAGACATACAGAAAAAGGGTAATCCGATTGCATTATTGCCGATCGGGATTTTTTTAGTTATTTTTATTGGATCAGGTATTGTAACCAGTAATTTTTACAGTATGCCTGCAATTGTGGGATTTTTAATTGCATTATTTATAGCTTTTATGCAAAATAGACAAGTAAGTTTTTCAGAAAAATTCTCTATTGTTGCAAAGGGTGTAGGTGACGAGAACATTGTTATCATGTGTTTGATATTTCTTGCTGCCGGAGGCTTTTCTGGAGCGGTAAAGGCTGCAGGAGGTGTTGAAAGTACAGTAAACTTAGGTTTATCAGTATTGCCATCTGAGGTCGCAGTGGTAGGATTATTTTTAATTGGATGTTTTATCTCGGTATCTATGGGAACCTCGATGGGAACAATTACAGCACTTGCACCGATTGCTGTTGGAATCAGTGAGAAAGCAGGGTTTGCCTTACCTGTTTGCATTGGCGCAGTTGTTTGTGGAGCGATGTTTGGCGATAATTTGTCTATGATTTCGGATACTACTATCGCAGCAGTACGGACACAAGGTTGTCAAATGAAAGACAAGTTTAAGGCGAATTTTTTTATTGTTCTTCCAGCTGCAATCATAACAATTATTCTATTTCTTTTTTTAACAATGAATGGAAGCTTTGAAATCAGTAAAGAATTACCTTATAATATTTTCAGAGTAATTCCATATCTTTTGGTATTAATCGGAGCGCTTTTAGGCTTTAATGTATTCGGAGTATTGATTGGAGGAACCGTTGCATCTCTTATCGTAGGGGTAGTAAGTGGTTCCATTCCACTGGGGGATATATTTAAGGTAGTTGGCAATGGAGTCACAGGAATGTATGACATTACTGTAATTTCGATTGTGGTTGCCGGCATTGTAGCACTCGTTAAGGAATATGGAGGGATTCAGTTCATTTTAGAATTAATTCACTCAAATATAAAAGGTCAAAAAGGTGGTCAGCTTGGTATTGCAGCACTTGCTTCTATGGTAGATGCAGCAACCGCCAATAACACGGTAGCAATCGTAATGGCGGGTCCGATTGCAAAAGAAATCAGTGAAGAATTTGATATTTCACCGGTACGTTCTGCTTCTATTTTAGATATTTTTACTTCGGTATTTCAGGGTCTTATTCCATATGGGGCACAGCTTTTGTCTGCAGCTAGTTTAACCGGACTTACACCGTTTGATATCATACCATATATGTACTATCCAGTCTTGATGGCTATAAGTGCACTATTATTTATCATTTTTCGTAAAGAAAAATCAATTCAAAAATAAAAAAGCTTGGAGATGATAATCTATGAAAGAAGTTTTAATTGATACACTCTTTGATGGCATTCGAATGTTGCCGTTTCTATTAGCAGCGTATCTTTTAATTGAATTTATAGAACATCGTTCCAGTGAAAAGCTACAGAAAATTCTTGTGAGCTCTGGAAAGTATGGGCCATTAGGAGGGGCTGCCTTGGGAGCCTTTCCACAGTGTGGATTTTCCGTAGCAGCTGCAAATTTTTACAGCGGGAAAATGATTACAAGAGGTACGCTTCTTGCAGTATTTTTATCGACTTCAGATGAAGCCATTCCTGTATTACTGGCAGTTCCGGGTAGTGGTAAGGTTTTATTGAAGTTAATAGCGATTAAAATACTAATTGGTTTAATTGCAGGATTTCTTATTGACTATACAGATCGAAAACGCGGACTTGCCTCGGATATCATTCAATCGGGTGAAACCTGTGAGCTTTGCGATGATTGCCATTGTGAAAAAGGGATTTTCTCTGCAGCTGTACGTCATACTTTAATAATATTTTCATTTATTTTAGCTGTTTCATTCGCACTTAATACTGTTTTTTATTACGTAGGAGAAGAAACGATATCAGTATTTTTAATGGCAGATAGCATTTTCCAGCCGTTTTTAACCGGGTTGTTTGGTTTGATACCCAATTGCGCAGCATCCTTAGTGTTAACGCAGTTGTTTTTATCTGGGGGTATTCGTTTTGGATCCGTAGTAGCTGGTTTGTGTACGGGTGCAGGCATTGGATTTGCAGTATTGTTTAAGGCAAACCGAGATTTAAAGGATAACCTTAAAATCACATTTCTCTTATATGCCATTGGTGTTGGAAGTGGATTATTGATAGATCTACTTAATATGTAAATATAATTGCCAAACAAACGCTTTGGCAATTAATTTTGAACTTAAATGTAAAATAATTGAATTTATAATAATAAATGTATTTCGATGAAAGGATAAAAGTATGTGGGTAATATTAAGATGTACATTCGGAGTTTTTACAGGAATGTTATGGATTATTATCTGGAAACAAATTCCCGATACATGGCTTTTTGATTATGGACAAAAAGCAGATACATCTTATCAACCACGAAGAATGTCAAGAGGTTTAATGATTCTGGTAATAGTGATCTTATTTGTTTTTAGTTTATTAATACCTTATGGAAAAACAGATTACTACCTTTCGTTTTTATTAAAAATGAGCTTTGTATGGGTTTTATTACAGATAGCTGTGGCCGATTTTTTTTATCAAATTATTCCGGACCAATGGATTATTTCAATCATTATGATTGCTTTATTACAATTGATTCAAAACAAGGAAGTTAAGATGATTTCGTCTGCATTATTTTCAGCATTTTTACTAGCCTTTCTTCTTTGGGTGTTTGCATTTTTTTTATCCTTCCTTTTTAAAGAAGAGATTTTAGGATTTGGTGATATTAAATTGTTTTTTTCCCTTGGCTTATATTTTGGATTCTCAGGAGTTCTGTGGATATTGACATGGTCTATGATGTTTTGTGGAGTAGGATGTACATTGCTACTATTATTTAAAGTATATCAAAAGGATTCGACATGTGCGCTTGCCCCTTACATTGTAACAGTATCATACATTTTTTTATTGTGTGATTCGGTGTAAAAGTACTATATAAATTTTAGATGGCGAAAAATTGCCATTTAGTAATTGACTGGTCAACTATTGGACCAGTTTTTTGAAGCTAGTATGGCGAAAATTGGACACCTCTTGATTAATAATAGATAAACGTTGAAAATTCAACGTTTATAATACTGGCATGATATTTGCTCATATAAATACTGTAAATT
>JAYFPL010000220.1:0-24630 GCA_034927775.1 Anaerovorax sp.
ATGATTTTACTCCAGACCCTTGCAGCAGAAGCACTTCCCTGACTCAATTCGATGTTGACATCGTTTCCAATCCAAACAGCTGCAGAATATTGAGGGGTAAATCCTACGAACCAAGCATCATAGTTATCTGAGGTCGTACCGGTTTTTCCTGCAACTGGCTGATTTCCGATCGCAGCACGACCTGCAATACCATGGGATACAGTAGTACGTAAAATATCAGTCATAATAAAGGCAACACCCCGATCCATTACTTGCTCTGTTGAGACTTCATTCTCTAATATGACTTCTCCTTTTTTATTCGTAACCTTAGTATAGCAAGTTGGTTCATTGTAAACGCCTTGATTTGCAAAAGCACTGTATCCTGCACACATCTGCAATGGAGAAATACCTTTTGACATACCACCTAAAGCGAGAGCGGCTGCATTCATATCGTTGACAGATCCGGATTCTTCAATAGATGTAACTCCTAATTTCTTTAAAAAGTTTACCGAACGATCTGCACCGATGTCCATCCATACCTTTACTGCATTGACATTTACGGATTGTTCTACTGATTCACGAAGCGTATAAAGTCCACGGTAACTATTGTACCAGTTCTTTGGCCATTTTTTTCCCTGTACATATAAAGGTGCATCATCAATTACACTGGCAGCAGTCCAATTCGTTTCACCGTCTACGGCACTTTGCAGTGCCGGTCCGTATACTCCCATTGGCTTAATTGCAGAACCAGGTTGGCGAGTTGCAGTGGCACGATTGAAAATCCGTCTGCCTTCAACACTGCGTCCTCCTACCATGGCTTTAATACTGCCAGATTTATGATCCATAATAACCAAAGCTGATTGAGGCTGCAATATTTTTTGTTTTAAGGAAAAATGTTCACTGCTTATGGTTAAATCACCGTTTGCGTTTGACTGGAAAAACTTTGGACGATCCTTTAGGAAAGCCGCATCAATGATAAGATTTCCATCATCATCTTTCTTTTTATATTCCGCAGGTATTTGAATAACACCGCCACCAATGCTATAGAAAACGCCATCTTCAATTACATATAAATCTTTAAACTCTATATTGTAATCAATGTTTTCTTGCACTTCTGCCTTATAAAAATTTAAACGATTTCCTTTTAATAAGGTAAGGCTTCCATCTGTGTTTTTGCGGTATTCATCGGACCTTATCGTAAAGCTGCCATCATTATTAAAATAAGAGCTCTTACTGTACAAAAGAATGCGATTGTTTTTATCACGTACATTACCGGATTTATCCTTATTTAATGAAACAACCTTTGGAAAGTTTGCACTGTTTGCAAATTCTGTTTCAGCAATTTTTTGCATATTAACATTCATTGTTGTATAAATACGCAGACCACCGTTGTACAACATATTTTTTGCATCGGATTCCTTCATACCGTTTTTTTCAATTAAATCCTTGAGTACTTGCTTAATCGTATAATCAGCAAAGTAGGAAGAGATATCGTGTGTATTGTCTTGGCTTGGATTGATGGAAGAACGAATGTCATAGTCCATTGCTTCTTGGTATTCACTTTGGCTTATTTTGCCCTGTTCTTTCATAAATTTAAGTACTAATTGCTGCCTTGGAACAAAGGAATCATTATACCATACGGTGTATTCATCACCGCGGCGCAGGATATCAAGCCCTTCCGTATCCAATAATTCATTTTTTTCTTGTTTTACGGGTGCATAGGAATTCGGGCTTTGCGGAAGTGTTGCTAAAAGCGCGCACTCCGGAAGTGTTAAATCTTCAACATCCTTTGAAAAATAAGCTTGAGAAGCAGCTTGCACACCATTGGCGTGACTACCTAAGAATATGGTATTTAAGTATGCTTCAATGATTTGTTCCTTAGTTAATTTATGCTCCAGGCAAACCGTATAATAGGCTTCTTTGATTTTACGTGTCATAGAACGTTGTGATTTGCTTTCTGCTAAATATAAGTTACGAGCTAACTGCTGTGTAATCGTACTGGTACCGCTAATTCGTTCGCCTTGTGTAATGCTTTCAAAGATTGCACCAAAGATACGAACAAAGTTAAATCCGTGATGGTCCCAAAAAGTTTTATCTTCAATAGAGACAAAAGCTTCAATGAGATCAGGAGGTAACTGCTTATATGATACATTGGTACGAAGACCGTTTCCCTGATTTAAGCTATCTACAATTTTTCCTTCATCATCGTACAGAACGGAGTTCTCAGATAAAAGGGCATAAATATTGTCTGGATCAATTGGCGGTGCTGTTACTATAATCGAAATAACAATGGCAAGGATAATGATACAAAATGCCAATCCTGCAGAAATTATAAATTTAAATAATTGTTTTGTATTTACTCGATATTTTTTCTTTTTCTTTTTAGAGTCACTCATTGTTGTCCTCATATCACTTTCTGAACTTTGCGTTTCTTCGTTTCGCTCCAGAATCTTTGTCTTCATTAATAAAGCTGTAAAATAGCTTTTTGCACGCGTTAAAAATCCTCTTTTTTCTTGTACAGAGGATTGTGACAAAGACGCAGATGATTGCAAGTTCCTTTTATCTTGAGTGGATTTTGCAGGCATGTTCTTTTTATCGCCAATGTTTACACCTTGTTCTCCATGGAGACGCTGCATTCGGCTTGGTCTAGTTGTTTCTGCTTCAAGCTTTGCCATGTTTTTCCGAAATAATTCATCGGAGTCACTGGATTTTCTAAAATTTCGGTCAAAGTCATGACTGATTTTATCAAATTGATCTTCAATCTTAATATGTGTTTCGCTATTGTTTATGTGGCTACTCTCAGAATTTTTATCACCAGATGATTCTTCATCAAATTGGCTGAGAAAATCATCAATTTCTCGTTCAACATCGCTTTTGTTTTTAGAGTCATCACCCAAAAAAATCACCAACCTTTCATATTAAATTTATATTTTATTGTCATTGCTGTTTTTCATTTTTTATTAATCAGCAGTGAATGTGCGTGCATATTACACAAGTAATTCTAATTTACCAGCATATAGTATAGCATACTATCTACTTTTTTGACAGTAAAAGGGATGAAAATGTTCCAAATCAAAAGAAGAATTCACATTGCAAAGAATTTGCCTGCCGTAGTATAATCATTTCAGTGATGTAGTATTGTCGGGAAGGAAAGGTATTGGATATGTATGACAGCATAGATGTAGCCAGAGCAGCAATTAAACTGGCGATTACGCCAACAAGAACGGCAGAGGAACAGCTGTTACAGCGATTGCGTGAAAGAGAAATTTATGGAGCGGCAGTCGATGTTGGTGGAGATGTAGTGAATTCCATTCATATTATTATTGAACGGGCAATTTTGGCATCCAGAAAAAACAATGTTACCAAGGAATGTCATGTAGAAGATGGGGCAATTGCAGGTGCTACAAGAGAAGCCTTAACTCAAGTCATTGCTAAGGCAACGGGATTAAATGGAGGCGGTAAGGTTGCAATATGCCGTCATAAAGAGCATTTGAGTGTCTGTATCTTTATGAGTATCGGGCTTTTACATTTAAATGAAGTTGTTATTGGTTTGGGGCACAGGTCTTTGCCTGGAAATTAGTTGACAAAATTTTACAAAAAAAGTAAACTAAAAATGGGGAATGCAAATATGGTACTTTCAAAAAAGGAGCGTTATATTGAGAAGACCGTTTGCTTTTCTGTTTTTTTGTTTTTTGTCTGGAATCATAGAACAAGCGTTAATCACAAATTTTTGGATAGCATTTTGTATTAAAGGTGTTAGCTGTTTTTTTATTGGCTCTTTTTGTTTTTTAATGAAAGGAGAATGGAGGAAGTCTGTTGTATGGGCAGGCTTTTTTTTATTTATATTTCTTACAGGTATGCAGTATTTTTCTTTCTTTGAGATGAAATCAACTGTTTTAGATACTCATATTGGAGAAATGGTTTCTTTGAAAGGTACGGTACAGTCGGTTAGTCAAAAGGAAGAAAGCAGCCATGTATTATTGAAAATACAGTCATATCGTTACCGTGACGGTGAAAATGAGACAGATTGGCAACCGATTCGAGAGCGAATTTTATTAACAGTATGGGAACCAGAAACAATAAAAGAAAAATGTCTTGCAGGGAAAATGGTTGATGTGAGAGGAATTTTAGAATTACCGCAAAGAGGAAAAAATCCTGGTTGCTTTGATTATTTAAAGTATCTTCGCAGTAGAAAAATCCGGTGGGTTATGTCAGTAAATTATGGACAATTTAAAGTGCAAGAGATTGGAGAGAACAACCTTAAGTCGGGTCTGGATCAATTTAAACAAAAAGGGATTGAGGCTCTGCAGGATAATTTATCGAAAGAGAAGAGTGGATTGTTAATCGGAATGCTCTTTGGAGATAAAAATTATATGGACGAAAATTTGTATGAGAGTTTTCAAAGAAATGGGATTGCACATATTTTAGCGGTTTCTGGTATTCACGTCAATTTACTCTACCTTTATATTAATCGCTGTTTTAAGAAAAAATCGAAAACAAAAAGAAGTTTTTACACACTGATTTTTTTATTATTATATACGGCTTTGGCAGATTTTTCGCCGTCTGTGGTACGAGCTTCTCTTATGATTACCATTCATGTTTTGGGATCTGTTTGGCTACAGCGTTATGATTTTTTTAATGCAATTTGTTTTAGCTGTTTTTTACAAATTATATATAATCCTTATACAATATACAATGTAGGTTTCCAATTATCCTATTTGGCTGTTTATTCTTTGGCAGTTATTTTACCATGGGTTGATAGTCGAATTGATCGAATGGTTTTGCTCACGGCAAAAGAATGGATTGGAAGTGTTGGAAAGTTTCTCTCTCCTTTATTTGTTTTGCAATTTTCAATGGCTCCTATAATAATCTTTCATTTTAATTTTTTTTCTTTTGTAGGATTTTTACTAAATCCACCCGTTCTTTTTTTAGCAGGTATGCTGATTCCTATTGGAATGAGTTTAATGTTTCTTTGCGGACTGCCTTATATAAGCGGAATTTTCTTTGGTGTTACAGTAAAGTCTGCAGATTTATTGCTTGAAGCTATTCTAAAAATTAATGATGTATTTGCGCTGTGGGGGCGAGGGTGTTTTTGGCTGGTAAGCCCGCCTCTTGGGTTTTTAATCCTTTTTTATGGAGGACTTTTTTTCTACTGCACAGAATTACATTGTATTTTACGCAGAACGGGAAATACAAGGCGAATTTATACTGTATTTGCCCTGATAGTAGTGTGTGCCTGTGTTTTTCCATGGAGCTGCGGCGCTGCAGATGTTCCACATCCTTTTTCAAGAAGACTGCATCAATTGACATTTGTGGATGTGGGGCAGGGGGACTGCCTTCACATAAGAACTCCTTCTGGAAAAAACATTCTGATTGATGGTGGAGGCAGCGCCCGCTTTAATGTAGGGAAGAAGGTACTTCTTCCCTACTTATTGAAAAATGGTGTGAATCACATTGACTTAGCGATTGTGACACATCTACATACCGATCACTTTAAGGGAATACAGGAACTTTCTGTTTATATGCCGATTAAGTATCTTGGTATTTATGAAGGAAATGAAATTCGAACGGAAATGTTTCCGTTAAATGTGGATTATGCTGCACAAAATGAATCGATGAAAAATGATCTTATAAAAATTCAAAATAGAAAGGCTGAAACGAAGATTCTTTATTTAAAAAAAGGAGACCGAGTAAAACTGGAAAAAGAAATTTGGCTGGATATTCTGGCCCCAAAGGGAACAAGTAGCAAACAGTATCATGCTATGTTTCAAAATGAAGATGAAAATGCAACCAGTTTAATCATTCGGGTAAATTATTCGGGTTTTTCTGTATTAATGACAGGAGATATGGGTTTTGAAGGAGAAAAAACTTTAATGGAGACTCAGAAAAACTTAAACTGCAATGTTTTAAAGGTTGGTCATCACGGTAGTGCATATTCTACATCAGAAGATTTTTTAAATGCAGTAAATCCCCAAATTGCAGTAATTCAAGTTGGAAAAAATAATTTTGGGCATCCGGCATTGCGTGTGATTGAATTATTTCAAAAGTACGATATAATAATAGGTAGAAATGATTTGGAAGGTGCGGTTTTTCTGGATGAAATTTCTTCTGAAAATGTAAATATAGAATCTTTTTGTTATGGCAAAAAAGAGATAAAAATAGAGTGATAAAGGAGATTTATGGCTTATCAACGAAAACAAGCAACGGTTCATGCTTATCAAAAAATACAGAATGAAATAAAAGATGGCAAGCTGAAACAGGTGCTGTTTTTTTATGGCAGAGAGAACTATCTTTCTGATTGGGCTTTAGAAGTGATTGTGGGTAAATACATCAATCCTGCATGTAAGGAATTGGATCTTTCTCAATTTGACGGGATGTTAGTCAGTGTGAAAGATATCATTAACACTTGTGAAACGTTGCCGCTCTTTTCCGAGAAGAAGATTGTGATTGTTAAGGACTTTGCACCTCTTTCTGGGACAAAGAGAAAAGGGTACGGTGATGAGGATGAAAAGAAACTCATTGAATATATAAAAGATTTACCAGAAACGACAATGTTGATTCTTACAGCTGATACAGCGGATAAGAGAAGAAAGCTCTATAAAAGTGTAGCTCAGATCGGAGAAACCTATGACTTTAATCAGCTCGATGAAAAACAACTGACTGCGTTTATTAATAAGCGTCTGAAAAGTGCAGAACGTATTGCAAAGCCAGGAGTTATTTCTCAATTTATTGCATACACAGGTTATTATGATAAAGAAAGCGATTATACCCTATATTGTTTAGAAAATGATATTAAAAAAGCACTGTTTCATAGTCAAAATCCGGAGTTAACTTTAGAGGATTTTAAAGGGACTGCTTCTGCTAACATCGATACAAATGTTTTTGCTATGATGGATGCTTTAAGTAAAGGGGATAAACAACAAGGCTTTCTTTTATTGCATAATATTTTACAATCCGGTGAAAACACATATAAGATTCTTGCTTTGATTTGTTCTCAATTTGAGTTGATGTTTTGCGTAAAGGAAATGAAGAAAGATGGTTTGACGCTATCTGCAATGGTAAATGAGCTTGGGGTTCATGAATTTCGAGTAAAAAAAGCGATACAGTTTGCGGAGCGTTATACAATTGGTCATTTGCGAACTATGCTGAAACGAGCTTATGAAGTAGATAATAATATAAAATCCGGAATTTTAGATCAAACCTTAGCATTAGAGCTGCTGATCGCAGAAAGTTAAAAATAAAAAAGTTAAAATATGAAAAGAAAAAATAATTATTGCAAGGCTTTATTCAGTTATAAAATTCTGAAGTAAGAGCTATAGGGAGGAGTAAAATGGGAGAAAAAATGAGCGTTTTTATGGAGTTGGCAACACCGCTTTGTGCGTTTATTGCCCCAGCGATTTTAACAGGATTACTTAAGGCGGTTCGTGATAAAGAGAAAACAGATAACTGGGCGTTTGCACTTATGGTTTGCAGTGCAATTATTGTTACAACATTATTATTTTCCTAGAGAAGCTAGTAATGACTAAATAATAGTAATTTGTTATAAAAAAATACTTTGATCACTTCAATGCATTATAATTTCATTAAAGTATTACATAGGAGGGGAAAAATGACACAACAAATGAAAGCCGACTTAATGTTGGTTCTGGTAACCCTTTTTTGGGGTGTTTCGTACTTGCTCATGGATATCAGTTTAACAGCAATGGGGCCGTTTACCTTAAATGCGTATCGGTTTTTGTTTGCTTTTTTTATTGTTGTGATATTTGCTTACAATAAAATTAAAAATGTAAATCGTATCACTTTAAAGTATAGTGCAATATTAGGTTTTATTTTGGTCTTTGTATATATTGGAGCAACATTTGGCGTGCTTCATACAAGCCTTTCCAATGCAGGCTTTCTTTGTGCATTAACCGTAGTTTTAACTCCATTATTTGGATTTTTATTTTTGAATCAGAAGACAAGTAAAAAATTAACTCTGGTAGTAGGGATGGCTTTTGTAGGCATTGCGTTGCTTACTTTAACGGAATCGTTAAAACCTAGGCTAGGCGATATTTTATGTATGATGTGTGCAATTGCTTATGCCATTGATTTATTGCTAACTGAGCGAGCTGTGAAGGCTGAAGGTGTGAATGCTTTTCAGCTTGGTGTTTTTCAGTTGGGTTTTACAGGAACTTTTATGTTGTTTTTAAGCTTCTTTCTTGAAAAACCCGTATTGCCTCATACGCCTAAAATATGGATTTCTGTATTAGTTCTTTCCATATTTTGTACGGGAATGGCCTTTATTGTACAAGTTATGGCACAACAATATACTACTGCTTCGCATGTTGGTGTCATTTTTGCATTAGAACCTGTATTTGCAGGTATCGTTGCTTTTTTCTTTGCAGGAGAAATTTTATTGCCGCAGGCGTATTTTGGTGCATTTTTATTGGTTTCTAGCCTGTTTGTTATGGAGATTGATTTTAACAAACTATTTGGTAAAAAACAAGAACTGGAAGAAGTGTGAACAGACAGTTTGACAATTTATCTAAATATTTGCTCTTTATTTGCAAAATATCGAAAAAAAGGAAGGCAAAAACGATTTGACTTCCTTGTATTCCAATATTCTTTTTGGTATACTAGCATCGTATGCCTTATAAAAAAGTGAAACTACCTGACCCCAGGTTAAGTTAAACAATTCTCTTTATTGTGAGTAACGGACAGTAATTAGAGAAAAATGAAAGTGATTTCTTAGAATTTAGGAGGAGAGACTATGACTTGTAAGAAAAATGGATGTCAATGTGGCGGTAATGCAGCTGCGGACTTCTCTGAATTAGCTCCTGTACTAGAAAAGTATGCGAAGGTACCGGGGAGCTTGATTACCATTTTACAAAAAGCACAAGACATTTATGGATATCTTTCCATGGATGCTATTAATTACATTTCCGAATGCACAGGAATCAAGCCTGCAAAGATTTACGGCGTTGCCACTTTCTATGCACAATTTCGTTTGAAACCAATCGGAAAGTATTTAATCATGTTGTGTAAAGGGACTGCTTGCCACGTAAATGGTGCAGACATGATCGAAGAGGCCATTAATGAGCACTTAAACATTAAAGATGGTGAAACTACAGAAGATGAGCTATTTACATTAAACAATGTAGCTTGCTTAGGATGCTGCAGTTTGGCACCGGTAATGATGATTAAATCTATTGACGGTGAAGAGACTTTTGGCGAACTAACCAAGGATAAGGTTAAGGCAATCTTAGATGATTACAAAAGCAAGGAAGCGTAGGAGGTAACAAAATGAAAGTGATAATCGGACAGGGCAGCTGCGGTATCGCAACTGGCGCTAAAAAGACCTCTAACGAGTTCGAAAAGCTTGTTGCTGAAAAGGGGCTTACAAATGTGACCATTGACAAGACCGGATGTATCGGAACTTGTTATTTGGAACCAATTGTTGATATTTATGATGATAATGGAAATTTACAAACTAGATATGTAAAGGTGCAGCCGGATAAGGTTGCAGAGATTGTAGAAAAGCACTTAATCGGAGGAGAACCGGTAAAAGAACTTGCTATTGTTGATATGGATGAGACATTCCTTTCTCAGCAAAAGAGAGTTGTATTAAGAAATGCTGGTGTTATCAATCCGGAGCATATTGAAGAATACACTGCAGTAGGCGGATATGAAGCTGTTAAAAAAGTAGTGACTTCAATGACACAGGATGAAGTTATTGAGGAAATTAAGATTTCCGGACTTCGAGGTCGTGGCGGTGCAGGCTTCCCAACCTGGTTTAAGTGGAATGCTGCAAAGCAAAACATGGCAAGTGATAAATACATGGTATGTAATGCTGACGAGGGAGACCCTGGTGCATTTATGGATCGAAGCGTTTTAGAGGGAGATCCTCATTCTTTGATTGAAGGTATGACCATCGGTGGCTATGCTATGGGTGCAACAGAAGGAATTATCTACGTTCGTGCGGAGTATCCTTTAGCAATTGCAAGACTTGAAATTGCAATGAAGCAGGCAAGAGAAAAAGGGTTCCTCGGAAAGAATTTATTTGGTACAAATTTCAGTTTTGACCTTCGTATTAAGGCTGGTGCTGGTGCTTTCGTATGTGGTGAAGAAACTGCATTGATTGCATCTTTAGAAGGAGAAAGAGGTATGCCTCGTCTTAAGCCTCCGTTCCCAGCAGCAAAGGGATATTGGCAAAAACCAACCAACATTAATAACGTAGAAACCTTTGCAAATGTACCTTGGATTTTAGCAAATGGCGGAGAAGCTTTTGCTGCAATGGGTACACAGCAGAGCAAAGGAACGAAAGTTTTTGCATTAGCTGGAAAGATTAAAAAAGGCGGATTGGTTGAAGTTCCAATGGGTCTTCCTCTAAAGGATGTAATTTATGGCATTGGTGGCGGTATCAAGCAGGATAAAGCATTCAAAGCAGTTCAGATGGGCGGACCTTCCGGCGGATGTATTCCAGCAGAATTGATTGACACTCCGGTAACCTATGAAGATATCAATAAGACCGGTGCAATTGTTGGTTCCGGCGGTATGATTGTAATGGACGAGAACACTTGTATGGTAGACATGGCAAGATATTTCTTAGACTTTACAAGAAAAGAATCCTGCGGTAAGTGTAATTATTGTCGTGTTGGTACAAAGAGAATGTTGGAAATCCTTGAACGAATCACTCAGGGCAAAGGCAAAGATGGTGACATTGAGCTTTTACAAGAACTTGCAGCAAAAATCAAAGACGGTTCTATGTGCGGTTTGGGTCAGACGGCTCCAAATCCGGTATTAACGACAATTAAATATTTTAGAAATGAATATGAAGATCATATTTATAACCATAAATGTACTGCAAAATCCTGTAAGTCATTAATTCATTTTAACATTACAGATGCATGTGTTGGCTGTACGCTTTGTGCGAGAAATTGTCCGGTTGATGCAATTACAGGAACCGTTAAAAATAAGCATGTGATTGATCAAGAAAAATGTATCAAATGCGGTAAATGTGAAGAAAACTGTAAATTTGGTGCAGTCGTTAAAGAATAAGAAGAGAGGTGAGACTTTTGAATAAATTTAGATTAAACATCGATGGAAAAGAGGTATTGGGCGTTTCCGGTCAAACCATCTTGGACATCGCTAAAGAAAATGATATTTTCATTCCTACTCTTTGCTTTGACGAAAGAACTGAAATTTACGGATCTTGTGGTCTTTGCATGGTAGAAGTAGAAGGAAACCCTAAATTATGTAAGGCTTGTGCTACAACCATTGCACCAAACATGGTAGTAAAAACAGGTACAGATAGAGTCATTGAATCCAGAAAAACAAACTTGGAGTTGTTATTATCCAACCATGTTGGTGATTGCAGACCACCTTGTGTATTGGCTTGTCCGGCTCAGACAGATTGTCAGGGATATGTAGGATTAATTGCAAACGGACAGTTTGAAGAAGCAATTGAATTAATTAAAGATAAAATTCCTCTCCCGGGAGCAATTGGAAGAGTCTGTCCTCATCCTTGTGAAGACCATTGTCGTAGAAAATTAATTGATGAACCGATTTCCATTGCATGGTTAAAGCGTTTTGCAGCAGATACCGATATGTTTGGTGAAGATCCATTTTTACCGGAAATTCCTGCTCCGACAGGAAAGAGTGTTGCTGTGATCGGTGGCGGCCCTTATGGACTTTCCATTGCTTACTTCTTAAGAAGAATGGGACATGAGGTTACGATTTTCGAAGCAATGCCTAAGCTTGGAGGTATGCTGCGTTATGGTATTCCGGAATACCGTCTTCCAAAAGAAATTTTAGATGAAGAAATTTATTTAATCGAAAGAATGGGCGTAGAATTAAGACCAAATACAAAAGTTGGTGTAGACATTCCGTTTGAAACCATTCGTGAAGACTTTGATGCAGTATGTATTGGTATCGGTGCTTGGGTATCCACTGGTGTTGGATGTAAGGGTGAAGATGCAGAAGGCGTTATCGGAGGCATTGATTTCTTAAGAAAAGTTGTTCGTAATGAAGAAATCAAGCTTGGTGAGAACGTAGCCATTGTTGGCGGCGGAAATACAGCTATGGATGCTTGCAGAACAGCCGTAAGACTGGGAGCAAAGAAGGTTTATAATATTTACAGACGTACAAAGGATGAGATGCCTGCTGACCGAATTGAAATTGAAGAGGGCGAAGAAGAAGGCGTTATCTTTAAGAATCTTACAAACCCAATCGAAGTAATCAAAGATGAAAATGGTCATGCAAAACAGATTGTTCTTCAGGTTATGGAACTTGGTGAACCAGATGCCAGCGGCAGAAGAGCACCAAAGCCGGTCGAAGGAAAGACAGAGACGTTGGATATCGATACTGTAATTCTTGCTATTGGCCAAGCTGTAAATCCTGATGGATTTGATGGTCTTGATTTAACTAGAAAGAAAGGTATTGCATACGATAAAGATACCTTTATGACCAGTATTCCTGGTGTATTTGCAGGTGGTGATTGCGGAAATGATAAGATTTCTATTGCAATTGAATCCATTGCGGATGCGAAAAAATCCAGCTATGTGATTGATGCATATTTAGCTGGTGAAGATGTAAAATACGTAAAACCATATACTGTAGAAAGAGATGACATTACAGAAAAGACATTTGAAGACAGAGAAAGACAGTGCCGTCCAAAGATGGAACAGCTTGAACCGGAAGAAAGAAAGGATAACTTTACTGAGGTTGTCTTTGGCTATGATATGGAGCAGGCTATGGAAGATGCTTCCCGCTGCTTGGAATGTGGATGTCATGACTATTTCGAATGTAAGCTCATTGATTTTGCAAACCAATATGATGTAAAACCGGATCGTTTTGCTGGAGAAGTAAATCGCACCGAATATGATGATGATCATCCGTTCATTTTAAGAGATCCAAATAAGTGTATTCTTTGCGGACTTTGCGTAAGAGTCTGTGATGAAGTAATGGGCATCGGTGCACTTGGTTTGGTTCATAGAGGATTTGATACTGTTGTAAAACCATCACTGGAATTACCGCTCGCTGAATCCGGATGTATTTCTTGCGGACAATGTGTCAGCGTATGTCCTACCGGTGCATTGGGCGAAAGACTTACAATTGCGAAATCCGTACCTCTTGCAACGGAAGAAACAGAAACGACTTGTTCCTTCTGCTCGGTTGGATGCAGCATGAAGCTCGAAACATATGGAGATATGCTAATCAAAGCTGTACCGGATAAAGAAGGCGCTGTAAATAAGGGACTTCTTTGCGGTAAGGGTAAATTCGGTTTCGATTGTGTAGAACTTGAAGGAAAGCTTCTTGATCCTATGATTAAGAAAAACGGAACCTTTGAAGAAGCGGATTACCATGAAGCATTGGTATTGGCAGCAAAGAAAGCACAGTCTATTGGTACAAAGTATGGCAAACAGGCTGTAGCTGTATCCATTTCTGACCGTTATACAAATGAAGAAGCTTATGCTATTAAAAAGTTTGCACAGGCAATCGGTGCTAAGACTTTATGCTTTAACCATAGAGAAAGCGGTATTGCGAAGGTTCTCGGATATGATGCTTCTCCGAATACGATTGATGAATTGTTGTCAACAGATGTTATTTTAGTTACCGGTTTTGACACAATGAGAAATCCGGTTATTGAATTGAAGATTAAACAAGCTGCTGCAAATGGAGCAAAAGTTGTTCTTGTAAACCCTGCAGACTATAACCAGGATAAGTTCTTTAGCTATGCAACAAAGGTTGTATATACCGATAATGATTTATTGTTCCTAAAAGGCATTGCAAATGCATTGATTGGTATGGGTAAAGGTAACGGAATCGATGGCTTTGAAGCATTAAAAGCTTCTGTAGAAAAAGCAGAGATTACAGATGATGTAAAAGCTGTAGCTGATTTATATGCAAATGCAAAGAAAGCGATGATTGTATTCCAGCAGAACCTTGTTACAGTAGAAGCGGCTGCATTGCTTGCTGATATAGCAGTTGTTTCCGGACACATTGGATCGCCGAGAGATGGTATCTTACAGGTGAAATCTAAGAATAACAGCCAAGGACTCATTGATTTGGGTGTTCGTGCCGGTAAAGAAGCAATGGAAGGCGTAAAAGCACTACTTGTATTTGGTGAAGACCCGGATGCAGATTTGTCTGGATTGGAATTCTTAATGGTTTCCGATACACATATGACAGAAACTGCTAAAAAGGCGGATGTAATCTTACCTGGAACCGGATTTGCATCTGCAGATGGTACTTTTACAAATACAGAGAGAAGACTTCAGGCTGTAAATCAAGCTGTAAATGAAGATATTTCATTTAATAATTGGGAACTTGCTGCAGAGCTTGCTCATGTATTTGAAGTAGAAATGATGTTTGATGATGAAGTGGATATTTCCAGAGAAATGGATGATATACTTCTAAGCTATCGTTATGCGGAAATCGGTGAAATTTTGGGCGGAGTACTTTCTTGTGAAGAACCGACCTTAGTAGCTGTAAAAGAAGCGGCATTTGTAGAAGAAATGAAGAATAGTGACAATCTAATGAATATGATGGATGAAAGATTACCAAAACCAGTAAAATAAGGTTGTCAATATAAAAATCCATTAGGGCTGCCTTAATCTTTTAAGGTAGCCCTTTTTTATCTATCGGGTATATCGTTATAATTATATGAGAACCGGATTTCAATTTAAATTTATAGGAGGAATTCATGTCATTAATCGTTACCGTTCATGTAAATGAGGGCATAGTTATGGCCAGTGACAGTCGTACGACTCATAATCGTATTGAAAAGATTCCATCAGAACAAGAGGGATTTGAGGAGACTACTGTAGAGCAGTATGGTGTTTATTTTACGGATACCGCATACAAAACATTTTTATTTGATAACGGGATTGGTTTGTCTACGTGTGGTAATGCTATAATCAAAAATGCACCAATTACCGGTTATATAGAGGAGTTTATACGAAAGAATCCATATATGGATATTGATGAGCTGCCACAAAAGCTGCAACAACATTTTCAAGAACTTGAACCAACTAAGAATACAACATTTTTTGTTGCAGGATATAAAAAAGATGCAAACAGTTGTATCGCAAAAATTTATCGCATTAATACTTTGCAAAAAAATATAGACTCCATTGATACTTCAGCACAAGGTGCTTTATGGGATGGAGAAAGAGATATTTTAAGTCGTATGACTACAGAGCTTTATATGCGTGAAGAAGATGTGAGGGGACAGTATGTATATAAAAAGCATACAGAACACCCCATACCTTGGCTGTATTTTACGTTACAGGATGCCATTGATTTTGCTCAATATGCAATAAAATCTACCATGGATGCTATGCGCTTTCAACGTCGATTGAAAACCGTTGGAGGAGATATTGATATTTTAGTTATTAAACCGGATGGTGCAACTTGGATTGCAAGAAAGGGACTGCATGTTTAATCAACTATGTATTTTTTAGCAAATTCAACTGCGCCAGTAATTTCATCCTTATTTGGATGTGATACTCCCATAAATAAAAAACCGCCTTGGCAAAGATATTCTTCTTCTTTAACTTCGATACCATTGGAAGTAAGTACTTCACGTATCGCTTTTTGTGCTACTTTTTTCATGGATGAGGTTATAAGCGCAGCGGATTTCACTTGAGTGTTTTTTAAGTGTTTTACAAATTCCAATAGTTCTTGCTTACATTGTCCACCGTAAATACCACTGACAATAAAAAGTAAATCGCAAGAATCTATTAAAGGATTTTCTTTAATGTTGTAAACAGAAATGTTTAACTCTCTTGCAATTTCGAGGGCGATTTTTTTACTATGACCGGTCATAGACGCATAAACAATACTTGTTTTCATTTTAAAGTTACCTCCATTTTTTCAAGTCTTTTATATATTTTTTGTTGAATGTTACAGAAATATGAAATTTCATTTTCTGTTAGATCGCAAAACATTTCATTTATAAAATGCTTTGCAAACTCTTTATTTGCTTCGTCCCATTTCTTGCATTTTTCCGTTTTTAGAATACGCATTGCACGTTTATCTTTTTTATCTTTTTCAATACGTATAAAATCTTTTTTTTCTAATTTTAACACAATTTGTTTTGTATTCTGATGAGTGGAATCACACATTTTTGCAAGTTGTACTAATGTAGGCGGCGTATCAAACATCCCAAGCATAGTAATGACTAGCCATTGCTTTGCAGTTAATTCATTTCCTGTGCTGTCCATAACAGATTGCAAACGGTTTGCTGTTAAAAAAGTATTTCCAAAAATAATATAACGTTTATCCATATTTTCAAAATCATACATTAAAATCACCTAAATTAAAAATAGGTAATACATTACCTTTTTATGTAATATACTACCTATTTATGACTCTGTCAAGTTTATTTCAGAAAGAATACTTTGCCGTTTTTAATGTCCGCTTCAATATCATTACATATAATAATGGTTCCGTTTATGTCATTTATTTTTTCTATTTTTTCAGCATAGGAAACGCCCGTATATGCTCCGTCTTTATAGGTCAAAGAAACGTAGGAAGGTTCCACACCTCCGCCACTGTATTCTACAAGCAAGTCATGATACCCGTTTGTGGTATTTTCACTGATGATAATCGGTGTACGGATCAAAGAGAGTATTTGCTGAACGGTTAGAGTTCCGTTGTTTTGAGAAAGGATCATTCCTGTACTGCCTCCGGTTCCGCTGGTATAGGGACCCATAACAACAGCAAATATCTCATCGTTACCATCATCGTTTAAATCTACGTAATTGTAATAATAAAAAGTTTTTTCAAGAGAATCTTCCGGAATTTCATTGGCTTCAATGATTATTTTTTCTAATGCTTCATTTCTTTGATTCTCTGCAAAAATACCGGTCATACCATTTGGAAGACCTGTTATTGTACCGCTTTCTGCATCAACTCGGCATCCAGCTAAAACACCCATACTTATACATAGGATTGCTGCCAAAAGAAATGCAGGAAGCCCTTTCTTTTTTTTATGAGTTGTTGTGATCATTGTAAATCTTTTTTTCATCATTTTAATTCCTCCACTATAATTGGTTGTAAATTTTGGGATGTTGCATCCGGAATAAGTCGTAATGGACTTTAAAAGCGTTTCTAAATATCTCTTTTTTTCGTTTTTATCCAACATATGTACGACATCTTCATCACAGCAAAGCTCAATGGTTTCGTTCATTATATGAGAAAATAAATGAACGAATGGATTAAACCAGTGAAAAGCAACAGACATGAACATCAAAAATTTTATTAAGAGATGATGTTTTTCATAATGTGTAAGTTCATGCTTAAAAATAAGAAGCAAATCTTTTTCACTATAATCTATGCAAGGAATTATTATTCTAGGCTTAATAATGCCATACATTAATGGACTTCTAATTTTTTCACATTTCATTACTGAAATGGGTTTATGAATGTTTCTTTCAATTTTAAGGCTAGATAGAACTTGCCTTTGCTTGGGAGTAGCTTCTTGAAACCAAGGTTTTATTTTCCTCAAGGTGTATCGATATCGCAAAATGTGAAATACAGCGAAAATAATTGCCGAAAGTATCCATAGTATAGGAAAGCTATGGATATATGATACAGCGGGATCGGCGGATGCCACAGTACTCATACTTAGCATTTCATTGGCACTTCCTATCTTGTGCAAAACAGCAGATGGGAAGGGATTCGTTCCTACTGCCATTTGCATTGAGCGAATGGGGAACGAAGAGTTTGAAATAAAAAAAGTAAAAGGAACCAAGAGCTGTATGATAATCAATACCCCAAGATAATACTTCCATTTCGCATAATATCTTTTATCCAGCAATGGTGAAAGCAAGTAGATCATAATTATGATGGGAGACATAAATAGTGAAATGCTTACAAAATTAGAAAATATAGTATGCAGCATAAAATATCTCCCTTCTAGAATCGGTCTAGGAATTTTTTTAATTCCTGCAGTTCGGATTCTTCTACCATATCAGAATCACTTAGCTGAACCACAAAATTCTTAAGTGAATTTCCAAAAAATCGTGCCAGCATGGTTTTACTTTCATTTTTTACATAATCCTCTTGACGAATTAAAGGGAAATAGTAGTTACTTTTCCCCCTTTTCTCAACCTTTAAAAATCCTTTCGCTTCCAAACGTGATAGAAAGGAAAGTATCGTAGTGGGCGCAATTTCACGGGAGCTCTGCAGATGCTCCTGAATGTAGATCCGTGATACTGGATCAGCAGCATTCCATATGATCAGCATTATTTCCAGTTCTGAATCTGGTAACCGTCTCATTTTGTATCCTCCTTCGGCAAATGTAGAATATATTCTATTAATGTTCTACACTTGTAGAAGATAAAAGTCAAGTTATTTTTTTTGGCCGTATAATTGGAATAATTACGGTTAAAGTTGGAAATATAGAAAATTAATATGAAATAAAATGATAATATTATGAATAAATAATACTATTTTCGATAAAACGAAAATATTTAAAGTTATTGTTAAAAAAAAGACAAAAATGGGTTGAATTTATGAATTTATAAAGCTATACTATTGTACATACAAGTGAATTCGGAAAGAGGATATCTAATTTTTTTATTAAGAAAATAAATATCTGATGGTTGCTATGTTAATAGGAGGATTTCATGTTGAACTGGAGAGAAGATTACAAAAAGAAGCTGACAACAGCAGAAGAAGCTGTCAAATTGATAAAATCAGGGGATAAAGTAGTATTGTCTCATGCAGTATCTGAACCCCTTGCATTGATCGATGCAATGGTTGCAAATGCAGATGCTTATCGTGATGTAGAGGTAAGCACTATGGTTACTCTTGGTAAAGGGGAATATACCAAACTCGAATACAAAGATTGTTTTAAATTTAACGGTTGGTTCCTTAGTGCATGCACAAGAGGCTGTGTAGCAGAAAAAAGAGGTGACTTTACACCTGTTTTTTTCCATGAAGTACCAAATTATATTCGAAGAGATATTTTTCATGTGGATGTGTGTTTAGCTATGGTATCTCCTCCGGATGAACATGGTTATTGCAACTTAGGTGTATCTGCAGATTATTCGGTACAAGCCATTCGTTCTGCGAAAACGGCAATTGCTCAAATTAACGATCAAGTTCCGGTTACTTATGGAGATACATTTGTACACGTTAGTGAATTTGATGCTTTTGTAGAGCATTCACAACCGCTTCCGGACTTAAAGCTTCCGCATATTGGTGACGTTGAACTTACAATTGGTAAATATTGTGCTTCCTTGGTTCCCGATGGAGCAACCCTACAATTAGGCATTGGTGCAATTCCGGATGCTGTGTTACAATCTTTAAAAGATAAAAAAAATCTTGGGATTCACTCTGAAATGATTTCAGATGGTGTGGTTGACTTATATGAAGCTGGGGTCATTAATAATTCTCAAAAATCAATGAATAAAGGAAAAATGATTGTTACATTCTTAATGGGAACGAAACGCCTTTATGATTTTGCACATAAGAATCCAGTTTTGGAAATGCATACGGTAGATTATGTTAATAGCCCGATTGTCATTGCACAAAACTCCAACATGGTTTGTATTAATTCTGCATTATCAGTAGATTTTATGGGTCAGATAGTTTCTGATACAATAGGGGATATGCAGTTTAGCGGTGTTGGTGGTCAGGTTGATTTTATGCGTGGTGCAGCAATGTCACTTGATCAGAAAGGGAAAGGAATTATTGCAATGCCATCTGTTACAGAAAAGAAAGATGGTACTATGATTTCTAAAATTACAGGATGCATCCAACAGGGTGCTGCTGTAACGACATCCCGACAGGATGCAGATTACGTTGTTACAGAATATGGTATTGCAGAATTAAAAGGAAAAACCCTTAGACAAAGAGCAAAAAATTTGATTGCGATTGCTCATCCGCAATTCCGTGATGAATTGAAAGCATTATATACGAAAAAATTCGGTGATACAATCTAAAGAAGACTTACATGCAAGCTTTTGGAAAGAAACGTAGTAACCGATTTTAAATAACACTCCTCTTTGTTGAAAAAGCACTGGCAGTCGAATTCGAAAAGGAAAGTATCCATCTTTAATGAAATGGCAAGCCTGGTACTGATTTAACAATAAAAAGCATTGGAAAGGGGAGTTGCTAGATACCCATATCTAGTTTATAAAAAGCATTCTATTTCTTTTTTAGAATGCTTTTTTATTTAATGAAAAATATCGCTGATTTTCAGATTAAATGAACGGGGCTAATCTTCTTTTTTTGTGGTATAATAAAATTCATATCATTTATTTTAAGAAGGGATAAAAATGTCATACATCTATATGATATAAGGAATAATATGAAATCAAACATTAAAGAAATGAATTTGAAAGAGCTGGAATCTTTTTTTCAAAATATGGGTGAACCACGTTTTCGTGCAAAACAGGTGTTTTCATGGATGCATCGAGGGACTTTTTCGTTTGAAAAAATGACAAATCTTTCTAAAAGTTTAAGAATAAAATTGGATGAAGTCGCTGAAATTAGTCATCTTGAAATATTAAAGAGACAAATTTCAAAAAAAGATGGTACGCGTAAATATTTATTTGGATTACACGATGGAAATGCCATTGAATCCGTCTATATGCAGTATAAACATGGAAATTCGATTTGTATTTCATCTCAAGCAGGATGTCGTATGGGATGTCGATTTTGTGCATCAACTATCAATGGACTACAGCGTAATTTAACTGCCAGTGAAATGGTGGATCAAGTATTAATGGTTGAAAAGGATACTGCTACAAAAATCAGTAATGTAGTCGTAATGGGTACAGGAGAACCGTTTGATAATTATGAGAATCTATGTCGTTTTTTAGAATTGATTCATGACAAAGATGGTTTAAATATGGGGCTTCGTAATGTTACGGTATCTACTTGCGGCATTATTCCTAAAATTAAAGAATTTGCAAAAGACTATCCGCAGGTTAACCTTGCCATTTCCTTACATGCAGCAGAGGATAATGCACGTAGTAGTCTTATGCCAATTAATCAACGATATCCGATGGATGATTTGCTTCAAGTTTGCAGGGAATATGTAGAACAAACAGGTAGGCGTATTACATTTGAATACACTTTGGTAGCTGGAGTGAATGATACTGCAAAACATGCACAGCAGTTAATGAGCAAACTGGCAGGAATTCTATGTCATATTAATTTAATTCCTTTGAATACGGTAAAGGAGAATCAATGGACTGGAACAAAAAGAGAAGCTGCCGAACAATTTGCGGAAATATTAGATAAAAAGGGCTTTCCTGTTACGATTCGGAGGGAGTTGGGCAGTGATATTTCGGCTGCATGCGGTCAATTACGATTAAATCAAAAATACTAACCAATTCACTTTTCTTTCTTGCCCCAATTAAGTGCTTAGTGTATAATTAAATTATCTCAAAATTATGAAAATGAGGAGGCGGTTCAAATGGTTAAATTATTAGTTGGACACAAGGGTAGTGGAAAAACCAAACAGATGATATCTCTCGCTAACCAAAGTGTAGACGCCAAGGATGGCAGCATCGTATTCATTAACAAGAATCACAGACTTATGTTAGATTTAAACCATAGGATACGGGTAGTATGCATGGAAGATTATGAGCATATTACAAATACAGATGAGTATATCGGCTTTGTATATGGCATAATTAGTTCGGATCATGATATTGAGGAAGTTTACATCGAGAGCATACTGAAATATGCGGATGTTCAATTAAAAGATTTAGAAGAATTTTTAACACGTTTGGATCGAATCTCACAGAAATATGGCCCCGATTTTATTGTAAGTATCAGTGCAGAAATGCAAGAACTCGGTGATTATATAAATAAGTATGAAATCATAAATTGAGAAATTTGGGTATATTATTAGGCGGTAAACGGTTTACCGCCTTTTTAGTGAAAAAAATTAGGAGAACAATCAAGATTTTATGGATATTAATGATATTAAAGATACTTTAGAAAAAAGAAATCCGAATCTAATAGAGATAAAAAAAGAAAGTGCAGTTTTTCTTCCTCTTATAGAATGGGAAGGGGAATTATCTTTGCTGTTTGAAGTACGTTCTAATGATTTAAAACATCAGCCAGGGGAAGTTTGTTTTCCCGGTGGAAGACGAGAATTGGGTGAAACTTTGAAGCAATGTGTGCGTCGAGAAACTGCAGAGGAACTTGGCATTGAGGAAGCTGAAATTGAAATTTATGGACAATTTGATACTCTTCATAACTATACTAATGTAACAATACACACATTTATTGGTACATTATCCAATAAAGCTATGAATTTTCTACAATTTAAAAATAATGGAAAGGCGGAATATATTGCTAATTCTAATGAAGTAAAAGAACTGTTTCTCGTACCTATTTCATTCTTTTTAAATACGAAACCTTATATATATTCATTCTCCGTAAAGCCCCAAATTGGAGATGATTTCCCATATCACATGATTGATTCGGCGCAAAAATATCAGTGGCTTGAAGGGCAATATACAGTGCCAATTTTTCATTATAAAGATAACGTTATTTGGGGGATTACAGCAAGGATTTTATGCCATTTTCTGGATGTATTTAAAACTGGATAATTTTGAGGGTTGGAATGAGGCTTTTTATTACATTATAATTACAATTGAGCGGAAAATAGACACAAAACACTCAGAAAATTAAAGGAGGACAAATTCTATGAATCGTTTTGTTAAAAAGCTGTTACCTCTATGCATGTTAATGGTCATAGCGGTACCGGTACAAGCCTCAGCAGCCGAAAAAAATCAAATTAATTTAGATGCACTACAAAATAACAACAATTGCTCCAGCAATATCTATAAGCTAGAATCGTTTGATTTGAATTGTGTTCAAAATCAAACATTAAACACTTTAGAAAAGTTTTTAGAAAAATTTCCATGTGAGATTGAAAAATTACCACAAGATTTGATTAAAACAATTAAACCAGTCAATGTATCGGCAAACCAGACAAAGGTGACTGCACCAGATGCACAACCAAAGGTAACTGCACCGGCAGAACAGCCAAAGGCAGCGAAGCCAGTGGAACAGCCAAAAGCAACTGCACCGGCAGAACAGCCTAAAACAACTGTACAGGCAGAACAGCCAAAGACAACTGCGCCAACAGAGAACGCATCCATCGGTACATATGAACAGCAGGTAGTAACTCTTGTTAATCAAGAAAGAGCAAAACAGGGACTTTCACCGCTTACCCTAAATACAAAACTATCTTCTGTTGCAGAAACAAAAGCTGCCGATATGCGAGATAAAAATTATTTCTCTCATACATCACCAACTTATGGTTCACCATTTGATATGATGAAGCAGTTTGGAATCAGTTATAAATCAGCAGGTGAAAATATTGCAATGGGCCAGAAAACTCCAGAATCCGTTATGAATGGATGGATGAATTCCGAAGGCCATAGAGCTAATATTTTAAATGCAAACTACACAGAAATCGGTGTTGGATATGTAACAGATAGCAAGGGCAACACATATTGGGTACAGATGTTTATTCGTCCGTAATTTAATTTAAGAAAAAGGGCAATCTCTTTAAGAGGTTGCTCTTTTTTATTCGACAGAAAATATCGTTTTATGATGGATACATTTTTTCAAAAATCTCTTTGATAAATCGAAGAATAGTGTAATAATAAAAGAAAGTAATTAGTAATAAAACCTTTTGTATTATAAATGAAACATAATAATTGAAAGGATGTGATTTTTTGAATTTCAAATTAGCTCTTTGTCAAATGCTTGTGACAGACAGCCCGGAAGAGAATCGTAAACGTGCTTCAAAAATGATACGGGAGGCAGCTCTAAACGGAGCCGCTATGGTTGCATTGCCTGAGATGTTCCATACTCCTTATTCTCATAAGAATATTGTTGCAAACCGTGAAAAAGCCGATGGAAAGACAGTATCAATGTTATCATCACTTGCAAAGGAATGTCATATTTATCTGATTGGCGGATCCATAGCGGAAGAGGAAGAAAATAAAATATATAATACATGCTTTGCATTTAACCCAGATGGAGATCTGATTGGGAAACACCGAAAAGCGCATTTGTTTGATGTTGACGTAAAGGGTGGAATTCGATTTATGGAGTCAGATATTTTCACGCCAGGAGATCAAATTACGGTAATTGAAACAGAATTTTGCAAAGTGGGCATTGGCATTTGCTATGACGTTCGTTTTCCTGAATTATTTCGCAGTATGGCTCTTAAAGGTGCAAAGCTTATAGTATTGCCAGCCTCTTTTAATATGACGACGGGACCAGCACACTGGGATATTACTATGAGAGTCAGGGCATTGGACAATCAAGTATATTTTGCAGGAATTTCACCGGCACGTAATTTGGATAGCTCTTATCACTCTTATGGCAGCTCTTGTATTACAACACCTTGGGGAGAATTTTGTGCAAAGCTTGATTCTAATCCTGCAATCGCTTATGGAAATGTAGATTTAGACTATTTAGAACGTATTCGTAATGAACTTCCTTTATTGAAGCAAAGAAAAGTGGAATTATATCATCAATAAAAACATCTTTGCATGATAACAAAAATGAGATATAATGGTAATGGTGAATTAACACACAAATTTTTAGGAGGAAGAATGAAATGAAAAAAGTATTGGCATTATTGTTAGTAATGGTAATGGCTTTCGGAATGGTTGCTTG
>JAYFPL010000136.1:0-20863 GCA_034927775.1 Anaerovorax sp.
TCCAATTGCATTTGAATGTCTTCTGCTACGTACCAAGTTCTTTGCGTAGTTACACCTACCCAGGATTCATTTTCTTTCATTTTCCCGGAGGCTTTGTACCATCCGATGTAACCGTCAATTGTTTCAAATACACCTTCCAAGTCCGGTATCTTATTCTTGGATGTTTTTATTATATCAATGATATCCGCATTTGTTCCATTGCTTTCCAAAGCAATGATATCATCTAAATCTGCATCCGATAAATCTGCAGTTGATTGGATGGTTGCCTTTCCTAGCTTTAAAGTAAATTCTTTTACTGCTTCATCGCCAATTTCATTGCTTGCTTGTAGAATCGAATCATAAATCATTTTCAATGTCTGCTGATCTGTACCCAATTCCATTATCTTTTCTGACAGCTTGTCCGGATTAAATGGAAGTTTCTTTGCTTGGGGATGATAAATAAATCCGATTGTACTTGGTAAAGGAGAAGGAATGGCTGTAATCTCTTCTGTCACTTCTAATGGATTTTCACTCCATGTACCTAGCAACAATAATAGCCTTCTCATGTTTTCTACACCGCTATTGGTAAAATATGCTTTCAGTCCTTCCGATTTTGAATAATCGATATCATCTTGTCCATAAACAGTAGTCGTATTCGTAATAAAACATTTTCCGGTATCCTTTAAATCATTTTGAATCATTTTCAAAAGGGTATCCATTGTTTCTTGTGCAACCATTTCCAGCATTAAAACATCTGTTTCTGCCAATCTTTGCTTAACTGTTTCCGGATAATCTCGAACCGCTTTTGTACTATAAAGTTTCAAATCCAAAGGATATGGTGCGTCTTTTATTAATTCATATGCGCTGCTCAACTGTGGAACATAGGTTGATGCACTGCCCAAAACCATCGTTACTCTGACAGGGTCTTCAGTACCCTCTAACGAATATGTAATTGCACCCTGTGTCGTTTCTTCAGCCTCTTCCGCTGGTGCTTCTGCAGGTTCCTCAATTAGTGTTTCTGCACCTTCTTCTGCTTGTGCTTGCGCAGGTTGCTCTATTGGTGTTTCTGCACCTTCTTCTGCTGACGTTTCTACAATTTCTTCTATTGCACCTTCTGCACCCGTCGGTTCCTCTGCAAAAACAGTTGCCAATGGCATACATATGTTAAATAATAATACAAACAGTGCAACCCATACTAATGCTTTTTTCTTTTGTTTCGTCTTTAGGATCATGTTACTACTCCTTTCATTTTTTTATTGATTACTACCAAGTGGGACTTCTTCAATCAGAATCAGTTTTCCGGTCTCAGGATCTTCATATACCTTACCCATTTCACTGTATCCTTCACCACCGCTCTGCTCAATTTTCGGTACTTCAACAAGCTGCTGTCCTTTTTCCACATCCACTTTCTGAAAAAGAATATCTTGCAGATTCCAAGTCATAACCAAAGCAACCAAAAGGCCACAGGAAAATACCAACATAACGTCTACTAAGTTTGCTAATCCTGCAATTGGATCGACTTCCTCCTCAGACAAACGACTCCTTCTTGCTCTTCGGTCAAGCATGCTCATCACCTCCGATTACCAAGTTAAGCAACATCTCAAGAGCATTCAAATCTTGATTGTACCAAGCATTACGTATTTTAGAAATAAACGACCCAACTGCACCAATGAGCATTCCGACAACGGTGGTATCAAAGGCTACGATAATTGCCTCAGACAATCCAACAAAATCACCTTGTCCAAGTGCAGCCAAACCGGGTCCCAATGGAATTAACGTTCCCATTAGCCCAAGTATCGGACCAACTTTCGCTAATAAATCTGTTTTGTTTAAAATATGTCGAAGCTGTGTTTCTTCCTGATCTATAATGTCTTTTGCAATCAGTTCTTTTGCCTCTTTTGAAAGATTGGATTTTTCTAAAAAATTTTCTATGAGTTTTGTTTGTCTTGCATTAAGAAAACTCTTCTCAATGACTTGTTTTATTTTATTCTCGTTCCATGGAAACCCTGTCTCCGTATCGTAAATGGTCTCTAATAATTGAAAGGATTTTTTCTTTCTTCTCGTCCTTTTTTCCCCTAAAAAATTCCCCAATTCCATTAACCCATAAATCAAAAGTATTATAAGTCCTATAATCACAGGAATTAATAAGCACTGTGATGCTGCATGAATTATTTTTGTCAAATACTCTGAACCTGGAATTATCATTTATTTTCTTTCTCCTTTTCTTTCAACTAAAACATGTTTCATATAACCTATTATGAGTAAAACGAACATTCCTGTTATTGCAGCTAACGTCCAACGCCCCGACTCTAAAGAAATGGGTGAAAACGGTGCCATCATGGATTGAACTAAACTAGGAATAAAAAGACTACAGCACAAAGTAAATGCACCAAGGAATAATAAAAAAGTATTTAGAATTGTTTCCGGATCAACAGTTAGAGTTTTCATCAGCTTCCTTATTCCAAAAGAAATGATAAGTAACATTAAAAAGAAAACACCTGCGGTAATCCACCCTAGCCATATTGGTGATAGTTTTAAAGCTGGTCCTAATAAAATAACCGCTAAAGCTAACGCTATTAAACACAGCGGACAAGGTAATAAAACAGTAATATATTTTTTATTATTACTTGTCGCATCACAAGTGCTGCAGTTGTTCATTTCTCCATTGATTCCTAAATAGATTAAAAAAAGTGCCATTAAAATAGATCCTACAAAGGTATACTTGTCAAGTATTGCAACCATTAAGCTTTGCATCGGTAGAAAAAACATAACTAATACTCCTAAGCTAATTGCAAATGCTGAAGAAAAAAATAATATTTGTTTTACACTTTTTTGTGACATACCTAGTATCAATCCAGATTTTAGACTCAAAATCAAAGTTGCAGTCAAAAGACCAAACGCAGACATAAACAAAGCAATTCACCTCCTTTCTTTTTTAAGAGGAGACTTCCACAACACCTCTTTTTTGCAATAAAAAAAAGAATCTAATAGTAATAAATACTAAAAGATTCTCCCATTTTTGGAATCTATATATGTAATATACGTGTACAAAATCAGAACTTCCCTATTCTATCTTGTCTGGCATCAAGGCAGGTCTCCTGGCTCATGAATCATACGCTGCCCACCTTCCCAGATTTTAATCCAGTGGTTTTATTGGGCTTTGTCATCAATTACAGTGGTGGATCCGCGCCGGCTTTAACCGGTCTTCCCTATTCTCCTCTATTGAGGCACCTTAATGTTTTAATCATTCAGTTGTTGCAATTACATTATATCTATTTTCGGTCATATGTCAATAATTATTTTACTGCATCCAATAAAAAGATATGTTGCTTTCTTTCAACTCGATTAATTAGCTTAATTGTCTTTGCCGCACTGTCAAACAGTACTGTGCAAGCTGTAATATTTCTTTTCATATCTTCTTCAGACAAAATAGAATTATAATAGCTTTCTGCACGATAACTCAAAATTTCCTCAATATCATCGATTGAATATTTTTTAATCCCTTTTTTCCGGAATAAAGCTTTAATCTTTGCATAGCGAAATAAAGTATTTGCCTCCGGCGGTGCGTAACCTTCATCAAAGCTTTCATTTACATAATGATTTGTATGTACAAAAACTCCATCGACTTCAATAATCTCAGCACGATTAAATTTTCCTTCAATCGAATAAGCTTTTCCTTCAATAAAAAGATTGAAATGAAATCCAGATGCAATTTCAAAGCTTTCAAGCTTTTCCTTTATTTCAGTTATACTTTTACATGTTATTATTTGCCTTGCAAGAAACCAAACAGGTATTTCCGTACGTCGCATATTTTCAATATACATATAATTCATAGAATAGACTAATCCGAAACTATTGAATCCAAAAGACGCTCCGGCTAAAGCATCCGGTGTGGAGTAATCAAAAAAGTACATACCATCTATATTGTATTTTATGAAAGCAGAATTACGCTTAGTATATGGGCCATCTTCATTGTGTCCCATTACAATATGATCCCCTTGACGAATCATAACATCGGAACAATGCTCCTGATCCCTGTCTTCCCATAGTTCATAACATAAAAATAACAAATACAAATCTCTGTTAACACCAGCTCCATCCGCACGACCAAGCGCATGCTGCAATTGCTCCGGATACTGATTTTCAATTTTAGATTTTACAATATCAAAATCCTTTTTTATATATGGATTATCCATCTTCTCTTTTACAAATTCTATATTTTCTCGTATATCTTCTTCAAAAATTTTTCCAATTTGGACACCAAGTTCGTACTCATTTCCTTCGATATTTATGTATGGAAAACGATCCATTTTTCGATACCTCCTAACTAAATTCCGATAACAACACCTACACTAATTAAAATCGCTTGCAGAATAAACATCATAATAAATAAAGGGGTAATAAATCTGTACCATTTATCCAGACCGATTCCCATAATACCACATTCTACTGCAACGGCTGTCGGCCAAAACATATTAGAAAAACCATCCCCAAATTGATACGCCGTTACTGCAACTTCACGAGAAATCCCGACTAAGTCAGCCAGCGGCGCCATAATTGGCATTACAACAACCGCTTGACCAGTACCGCTAGGAATAAAGAAATTGATAATGTTTTGCCCAGCCAGCATACCGACTGCAGCCATACTGCTTGGTAAAGAACCGACAAGATTTGAAAGGGATAAAACGACCGTATCAATAATGTTACCGGAAGACATAACAACCTCAATTGAATAAGATAAGCCAATTAATAAAGCACCATACATAGCAGATTCTGCAGATTCAACAAAAGAATCGGCAATATCACTTACGCTCATATGATTAATGATCCCTGTAATAAAAAAGCCTATAATAAATAAAGCAGCAAGTTCTTCCAAATAGAATCCATAAACTGAAATTCCAACAGCCATAGCAATGATTAAAATTAAAAATGTCCACAATGTAATCTTTTGACGAATTGTAAAAGGTAAGGCAATTACCTCTTCACGAGTAAGTATGTCTTTTGTCAATAATTTTTCCGGAACACCAAAAAGATAACTCTTTGTATGATCCTTTTTAATTCTGTGCGCATACCACATTACATAAGAAATGGATAACGTCATAAACAAACAAAATGCTACGACACGAAAGATTAATATCTTATTATTCATCATAGGGATTCCTGCAACTGCAGAAGCAAGACCAATCGTAAATGGGTTTAATATAGCGGCTGCAAATCCAGTTGCCATACCTACAAATACCATTGCACCACCTACAATTCGGTCATATCCTAAAGTAATCGCCATTACAATAAAGGCTGGAATCAGTCCATATACTTCTTCATAAGCTCCGATTGTAGTACCTGCTATTCCAAAAACAAGCATTATAATGGGAATAATTAAATGATCACGATTTCCTAAAGAACGAAGCAGTGAACCCACCAAAGCATTTAATGATCCTGTCTTCATTAATAAAAAAACATAAGCAGAAGCAAATATGACAAAGAATATAATTTCTGATGCGTTTACCATTCCGGCATATAAGGATTCAAAAAATCCCCAAGGCCCTACAGGAGATGGTTCTACGGGAGTATAACTTCCGGCAACTACCAATTCACGATCCAATTCCTCGTTGTATACGGTTTCGAAGGTTCCAGCGGGTAATATCCACGTTAGAATCACACAAAAAAGAATTAATAGAATGATAATCGCATAGGCATGAGGCATTTTTAATTTTTTTTTGATTTTTTCCATTTTGTTTCCTCCTCTAAATATCCTTTATTAAATTTTTATGTAAACTGGTGATATACTGCCAGCTTAACAACATCCGATACAAAATAAGCATATTTTGTCACATTTATATGATATATCGTCATATTTTATTCACATTATATTAATAATTTTCTGTATTGTCAATATTTAAGTGATATTGTATAATAATTTTTAACAATAACTTTAAAAATGTGAAGGGAATAAAAATGGATTTTGGAAAAGGTTTAAAAGAACTCAGAAAAGAGAAGAAATTAACACAAGCACAAGTCGCAGAACATTTGGATGTGAGTGTATCAACTTATACAAAATATGAAACAGGTGTCAATGAACCGGATATTACTATGATTAAAAAAATTGCGAAATTTTTTAATGTATCAATCGATTATCTTTTAGGTGAAAGTACTTATCTTGATACGACTGAAAATTTAGCAACTGTTTTAAGCAAAGATCAGCAAGAACTCCATGAAATATATATGTCTCTCAATCCACGAAATCAAGGCAAACTAATTGAAAGAGGTAAAGTTATACTAGAAGAGCAGACACATGAAAATCTCGTACTAAGAAAACGAAGATAAATCAATGATACAAAAATAAAAGGAAAGGTGTTTTTAATACCTTTCCTTTTAAAATTTATCTATTTTTTATTCTAGATTAGTTTCAGCTAATTTTTCTTTGATTTGTACTGCATTCTCTTTTTCTAATACAACCACATTCAATTCTTTTTTTACATCATCCAATTTTTTTGTTAAATCTATATTTTCTTTACGTAATGTTCTAATTTCACTTTTTAATTTTATATGTTTTATTAGACCTAAAAAAGTTACTATAATCGCTCCTATTGTAGCAGAAAAAATTATGATGATTGCTTGTGAAGCTTGAAATTGATAAAATAATAAATTTACCGAAACAGTACGTGCATTCGTTAATGCAAATATTGTAACTATAATCGAAAAGATAAGACTGCAAATAAAAAAAGCCTGATTTTTTTGCATCGAAGTTCCTCCTTAAGTCTAAATTAGTTAAATTAATTCTACTACTTATATATCTAATTTCGCAATTATTATTTCCTAATTTCGACATAATTTTTAATTGAAATTAAAAATTATATTATAATAAAAGTGGCAGTGTAAACATTTTCACACTGCCACTTCACTTTTTACAAATTATTTTACTTCAATAACTGAAACCGGACAGCCTTCCTTTGCTTCCATTGTCTTTTCTTCCAAATCCGGTGTAATCTCGCCGTAAGCTTCAGCAATTCCATCCTCATTTAAGCGAAAAACATCAGGACAAACACCTTCACATAAACCACATCCGATACACCCTTCAATAACCTTTGCTTTCATTCTTATCTCTCCTCTCTGATTGGAAATAATACGACTAAAAACATCTTAAAACGCTCTGGTGCATAAACAGAATGAGGCTGCCCTGATGGCATTACAATGGAATCTCCTGATTGTAAACGGGATGTTTGTCCATTTATCGTTACTTCTCCTGTTCCATCCAGTACCAATACCAACGCATCTCCATCCGAAGAATGAGTGCTGATTTCCTCCCCTTTATCAAAAGCAAATAACGTTAAACTTACCGCTTCATTTTGAGCAAGGGTTTTGCTTACGACCTGACCAGGTAAATAATCAGTTTGATCTGCAAATGGTAAAACAGTTGCAAACTCAATATTCTTTAAATTCTTTTTCAATGGTATCGCCTCCTTTGTAAGATTATATTACCAGTAAAAACATAAACAATCCGTAACATTTGTTACAATATTTATATTTTTAACTATGAACCTACAAATATTCTTCCATTTCTGAAAGGTTCAACAATCGAAACCATTTTCCCGATACTTCAATCAGCCCTTCTTCTCTCATTTTCATTAATTCTCTGGAGACAGATGGTCTGGTTGTACCCAAATAATCTGCCATTTCTTCTCGATTCATTTGCAGCTTTACTGTTCCATCTGTCTGTACATTTTCCAGTAATACTTTCGCAATTTTTTGGCGAAGACTACTACTAGACATGAGTTGCAATCTTTGATTTAAAAATCTAGCCTTACCAGCCAATATTGCAAGCATATTCTTTATCAATTTTTCATGATGCGAACAGCTCTCTCCACATGTATGGTAAAAAAAACGCTTTGGAATCTGAAGTACCTGAGAATCTTTAACAGCAATTGCAAAATAATCGTAGTTTGTTTCCTTTAAAAACAAATAAACCTCTCCAAATAATTCGCCTTTCATATGGAATGTCGTGACGACTGTTCTCTTACCTGAAAGAGAATGCCTGCAAACCGTAACTGCTCCAGACAATAATAAGAATAGGTATTCCGGAGTATCACCCTCATGAAATAACACTTCTTCTTTTTTATATTTCTTAGTATGTGCTCCGCTACAGCCTAGACATTTTTTAATTTCTTCATAATTCATTCCATAAAATAAAGGTAAATTTTGAAACAGATTTCCTTGTTCTTCGTAAAACTTCATTCTGCATCTCCTTTAACATCATTCTGTTTCGTCATTGCTGCGTTCACTTTAATAAAATTGTTTTTATCGTATAATAGAATTATTGACCAAAACGAATGATTTATTACAAAAATACTACCCAATTGTAAAAGAGTCGTCTCTTAGTTTATTTCAATAAAAAGATACTATTGCTATTATAGCATTAAAGTAATTATAGTAAGAATGATTTATTAAAAACAAAAATTAAAATATATTATTAAAGGCTTGTACAACTCATTCAAATAGGAAAAAATCAGTGATTAAAAATAAAATAATCACTGAAATTATACAATTGTACAAATTTTAAAATACAAAGGCCTTTGATCCAAAACAAACTTTTTATAACGTAAGCTTTTATTTCAGAAATTTACAGCAACCCGTAATATGCTAAAATTCCATTATATATGCCAACTGCAAAGCTTTGAGGGTCTGTGGAGAGTAAATATGCATCGTTTGGATTTGTTAAATATCCCATTTCCACTAAAACCGACGGCATAGCCGTTGCTCTAAGTACATAAAGAGATGGTCGAATGAAAACTCCTCTGTTTTCCAAACCAGTCATATAGTTTAAGCCCTCTAATATTCGTTGCGCCATATAATAAGCAGGACTGTTCTCATAAAAAACAAACGCCTCACTACCGCTGGCAGTTACAATCTCGCTCGCGTTACAATGTAAACTGATAAAAAAGTCTGCACCCCAATTATTCGCCATAGATACCCTAGTTTGAAGACTTGTAGCGGTACTTGTACCGAGCTGTTCAGCCGGTGTATTTCTGGATAACTTTGCTTCAAAATTCGGATTTGCATTTAAAAGAGCCGCAAGCCTTACTCCCACTTCATAATTGATATCTTGTTCCCTCAGTCCGTTAGCTTCTGCACCGGCATTAGGATTTACTGGGTTATGCCCTTGATCAATAAAAATTTTAATAGCCATATTCATACTCCAATCTAATTTTTTATTGTTTTATTCGCTATTAAATATATATATGCGGTTTAATTTTTTTAGGTTCAAAATAAAATAAATATGCGACAAAAGTTTAAATTTTGTCGCATATCACATCGTAAATTTTGAAATAACAATCTATTTTATGTAAGAGTCAAAAGCATTAATCTTTAGTATTTTTTTTCATAAGATATTGATAAAAATTTTCTCTTTCTAAAGGAGGACTATAATAATAACCTTGTACATAATTACACCCAATTGATTTTAGATATTCAATTTGCTCTTTTGTTTCAGCTCCTTCCGTTATAATATCTAATTTTAACTTGCTTGCAATGTTTGTTATGACTTGCGCAATTTCTCCATTATCATTTTCCGGATATTCTTTAATAAAACTACGATCAATTTTTAGTTTATCAACATGTAAATTCTTTAAATAACTTAAAGAGGAAAAACCAGTTCCGAAATCATCGATTGCGATTGTCACTCCTAATGCTTTAAATTTTTTTAAATTATCATTAATGGAATTGATGTTTGTCATCAAAATGCTTTCCGTTATTTCTATTTCAATATTTTTAAAATCCACTTCATATTTTTCTGCAAGTTGCTGCATTTTTTTCAGCAGTTCTGGATCTTTAAATTGTAAGGCTGAGATATTAATCGAAACTCTAAAATCATTGCTAAGTTTATACTTTATTAATTGATAATCTTGAAAAACTCTTTCAATCACCCAATATCCGATTTCAATAATTTGTCCTGTTTTTTCGGCAAGGGGGATAAAAATATTCGGCGATATCTTTCCCAATTGATGATTTTCCCATCTCAATAATGCTTCTGCACCTGTCACTCTCTCCGTAACTATATTTACCTGAGGCTGATAAACGACCTCAAGTTCATTGTTTGAAATTGCCTTTATTAAGAAAGAACGAAGTTCTATTTCTTCTTCCATCTTTTCTTTTAAGCTAAAATCATAATATAAATACTTTTTTTCTTTTTCTTCAATTGCATTTTCTAATGCAAAATATGCATTTCTCATTAGTTCATGGGATGTTGTTCCATGCAATGGATACTTTGAAATACCTGCTTTAATATCTAAATATATTTCTTTCTGGTTAAAATGAATCGCTTCTCTGCTCTTCTCAAAGAATGTTTCTATAAACTCATCCATTTCTGTTTGATTGATTATCGATGATAAACCAATTACAAAATTATTTTTAGTAATCTGAGCTATAAAATCATCCCCTGTTAGCATAGCACTAATACGATTGATCAGTTTATGAATAATAGAAGGATCTTCCTCCTTTATATTTAATACAATGCTATTATAATTTTGAATTGAAAAATAAACTACTTTCAAGTTTTTCTTATTGTCCCGGATGTTATTATCAAGTAACCTTAAAAATAAATTTTCATTAGGCAGATTCGTAGTAATATTATAGTCCTGTAATTTATTTACATATTCTTGCTCTTCTTTACGTTTTGTAAGGTCTGAAAAAATACCTATATATTTTTCTATTGTCTGATTTGATTTATTATAAATTGCATAAATATTTAATTTTTTAGGATATAACATTCCATCTTTTTTCTTATCCCATAATTCGCCCTGCCAATGGCCATTTTGAATAATATTATTCCACATTTCCTTATAAAATTTAGGAGACTGTTTATTTGATTTAAAATAATTCGTTTTAAGCCCTAAAACTTCCTCTGTTTTATACCCTGTAATTTTTTCAAATGCATAATTTGCATAAATAATCCTTGTTGAACGATCTGTTATTATTACAGCATCATTTATATTATCGGCAATGCGATTTGTAATGTTTAATTGTTCTTTATCTCTTACAGAAATATAATAAATAAGTACAATAATAAACATCAAAATACAAATCCCAGCTATCATCAATATGTCTCGAAACTTCATACCAAAAATAATATTTTCTCTAACAATTGGTAAACTTTCTAAATTAAAACTAGAAACGATATACCAAGAAAGCTCTATGTTTTCAGTTGACTTTATTTGTGCCAAAGGATTCACTTTCATAAAAAAGACTATATTATTATCTTTTTGATAATAACCATTTTCCTTTTGCTTTATCTGATTCCATAATTTGGGTTGTTCCACTGCGAGCGTTGAATCAACCTTATCCTGAAACATAAATCCAAATGTTTTGTCCTTTTTTAAATCAAATAAATAATAACCATCTTTATTTAAAAAAGCTGGCTCAATAAAACTGTATTCCGAATTTTTAAATTGCTCATGAAATACGCTTAATAAATCATCTCCCAAATAATTTACGATTAATATACCTCTATAAGTATGATTACTCGAGTACAAAGGAGCTGCAATTCGAATCATCGGTTTATATGGAACTTCAACTTCTCCATTTTCCTTATTTAAGTCCATATCGGATATAAATATTTCACCCTCATTTAACTTGCTGGTTATTTCATAATAATAGCGATCGCTTTTATCTTGCAATTCATTTTGCGGGACTAAATATGCCCCTTCACTGCCATTGTTAACTCGAATTACTTCTTTCCCATTTCTGTTAATGAAACGAATTTGATCAAAACTTTTCTTATTGTTTGCGATTCTTAAAAGAAGCTGTTCTGCCTCTAAAAAATTTTTCTGATTCTCTTGATTTAGATAATTATTCGTTTCATTAGAATTTCTTATGACATATAAGTTTTCGTTCAACTCATTAAATATATCTTGCATGATGTAATTAATAACAGCCGCTCTTTGTTTCTGCTCTCCGATAATAATTTCTTTTGCCTTTTCTATTTCAATCTCTGAAAGATAACTGTAAAAAGAAATTGATAACAGTAGAAAAGGAATCACAATGATTAAATAAATCTTTAAAATACTTTTTATATATATGGAATGAAACTTTTTCATATAAATCTCTCCTGGTTGGCTACCTTATTTTCTTTTGTGTATACTGCTTAATTTCTTATTCAAAATGTAATTGATGCATTGAATTGCCGAAAGATTTTTATCTTTTACCTCTAACATAATATCAATATTATCTCTTTCTAAAATCTCATAAAATCGTATAAATTCATTCATATCTATGTGATTCGAATGAGAACCTGGTTTTTTAAACGGCTCTTGTTGGGAATAATGTATTTTTTGTAAACCATCTTTAACTTTCCAGGTTTTTTCGCATTCATTAATCCAATCATTGTCTGCTTTATTTTTATTGTAAGGATTTACGTAATTGTGTAAATTATCATAAACAACTGGAATGGAAAGATGACTTCCAATCTCGAGTACATCATTAATGTTATAAGATTTATCATCATTTTCTATTACAATCCTTTGTTTCAGCTCTTTATCTAGCAAGCCAAAATGGCAGATAAATCGTTTCATAGCGTGGTTCTTATCACCATACATTCCTCCGATATGAATAATTATTTTATGAGTATCATTCACTCCAAGACTCTTTAAAAATTGCCAATGGTAACGCAAATCTGCAATGGAATTCTCTAATACTTCTTTTTTAGGAGTATTCAGCACTGTATACTGCCCTGGATGCATGGAAACTCTCAAATTATTATTTTTAATTTTTTGACCAATTTTAGATAGTTTCGCTTCAAAGATTTCCCACCATTTTAATTGGTTGACGGAACTAGAGCCAAACGGAATAATACCTGAACTAATCCGAAATAATAGAATGTTATTATTTACATTATAATCAATGATATTTTCTAGAGAATTTAAGTTGTAAGCAATTAACTCAAGAAGTTTCTCATCACTTGCATTTTTCATCATACAACTCTTAATATCTGTATTCGGAACACCTATGGTTAAACATGCATACCCTATACTCATAAACTCTCCTATTTGCAACCTTTCTTAATGTTGAATTTATCATAAAAAAAATGGGTTCGCAAGAAAAAGAATCCATACATTCGTTCACATTTTAGACTTCTATTTCTTACTATGGTACAATAGAACTATGTAAATGAGTTGCCAGCAAGGGGGAGATTGTCATATATTTAACTCAATATGAAAAAAAACGGCTTCAATTAATTAGAAAATTACAACCATACACCTATTTATTTGTATTAATAGGATTTGTGAATTTCTTTCTCTGTTATAATAATTTTATGTATGCTTTCTTGATTGCTATCTTTATAGGTGTATCCTTTTATCTACTACTTCTTTATGAATTAAAAATTTTAAAAAAAGAGATATTCCTTCGCTATGTAGATCATTATTTTGATACAATAGTATCCATCATAAGAAAAAAAATACCAAAAGATATTCTAGAGATTGAATTAAGACATCCCACCAAATATCGTAGATATTATCTTTTTATATTTCTTTCTACACCGAATATTGATATGATTAACCATATTAATTTCATTATGTATAAATATCTCTCTAAAGATCCAAATACATCCGTTATAGATGGGTTTATTGTAGTTATAAAATCAAAAAACAATTTAACACTGTACCATCAATTTTATATCTATCTAACATATTTAAAACTCAGATATCATAGCTTCTTAAAGCAATTTAAAAAGTAGAAAGGCAGGAGAACCCGCTCCTGTCTTTCTTGTTTTCCATTACCTTATAAATACTCGCATAATAATTTACTGCCGAGTAAGACTAACGAAACTCCAGTACCTGGATGTACACTATCTCCTATAAAATATAGATTATCTAATTCCCGCGACTTAATCTGCGGCCGAAAAAATGAAGTCTGGGTTAAATCATGACTGATTCCAAAAGCATTACCATAGCTGCAATTAAAAGTTTTTTCCAAGTCTTTTGGGGTCAGATATTTTTCAAACTCAATGTTCTCTTTGATGTCATTTAAATCCTTTAAACTTTGCAAGGATCGTATAAGTCGTCCTCTCATCTGTTTTATATCTTTCTCATTCCATTCTATTTTTTTATCCAATGTGTTGGGGACTCTTATCATCACATTAATCGCTTCCTTTCCTTTCGGAGCCATAGTGGAATCGATTTTAGTAGGGCAATATAAATAAAAGGATGGTTCAGATGGAATTTTTCCTTTAAATGCTTGCTGTATATTTTTTTTGAAATGTGGACCAATATATATATTATGCACCCCCAAAGAGGGATACTTTTTCTTTAAACCTAAATAAGCCATAAATACGGAACAGGAGTAATTATAGGTTCTGTTTATGCTCTTAATATCCTCTAAATTAGAATAATAGAAGGTTTTCATCGAATAGCTATAATCACTATTACAAACAATAACATCGCCATATATACTTCCCCGATTGGTATTTATACCTTTTATGTTACTTTTATCTAGAAGAAACTTCTCACATATTGTATTTAATTCAATCGTTCCTCCATGTTCTCTAATATAATTTTCCAGAATATTTATGAATGAATGCATGCCTCCTTTTAAATACCATAAACCCTTGACGGCAGAAATCATAGGAATGAGCGTATACATATTAGAACTTTTAAATGGATTCACTCCAATGTACATAGTTTGGAATGCCAGAAAATTACGTACTTTTTCATCTTTAATATATTTTGAAATATAACGATAAGAAGGAGTTATAGGATTTGCTTGGATTAAACTTTTTATTACGTGATTGTTGAAAATATCGTCTTTTGAATCAAAATTACAATTTAAAAAGGTCTGATAAGCAATCTCATATTTTTTATAAGTGTTCGACAAAAACTTTAAATATCCTCTTTCGTCATGTGGATTAATTTTTCCAATCTCCTGCAATGTCTTTGGCAAATCGGTATAATAGTCAGTGATCTTTTGATCAGAATAATAAACTCGATAATTTGGGTCAGGTTTTATAAAATCTAATTTAAGACCTAATTCGTCAAGTATGTTTTTATATTCTTGCGGCATCATTAATATTGAAGCAGTCAAGTCGAAGGTAAACCCAGCTTCTTTTATTACACCAGTTTTTCCGCCACATTTTGAATTTTTTTCTATGATGATAACATCATATCCTTTTTTTAAGAGCCGAGCACCGGCAGAAAGCCCACCGATTCCTGCTCCAATAATGATTACTCGCTTTTTCATAATGAAAACCCCATCACCTTATTAGAATGCATTACTTATATTTCATCCTGTATAAGATTATGGGGTCTTTATTTGTGATTTATTCGTTAAATATCTTTTAATAATGGAATCATCAATTTTAGAGAATTTCTTATTTCATTTCAGTTTATAAAATACTATTTTTTTAAAACTCTTTGCTTTTCTGAAATGTAATAACGATACGATTCAAACAGGATAAAAATTAGTAACCATTGCCTTTAATGTTTGCGTTCCACTCGAACAATAAATATGTTCTTTGGACGCTATAAAATTAATGGAATCGTTAGGCTTCAAAACATAGTTTTGATAATCTATTGTTAAAGTAAGTTCGCCCTCTAACACCATAATGTATTCTTGCGATTTTTCTGAATGCCCAATAGACGTATAGCTATAGCCAGAATCCAATTCAATTTGAAATAATTCAAAATTTCGTTGCGGCGTATTTGAATAATAGCAATAGATTCGATAATGTCCTTCATTACTAGACTGTTCCATAATATCATTTTTTCTAATAATAGATGTATAGTTCATCTGCTGTTCTAAAAGAGCTGTATATGGGACTTTCAATCCATTTGCAATCTTCCAAATTGTATTAATCGTAGGGTTTGTTTCACCCTTCTCTATTTGAGACAGCATCACTTTACTTACTTCACTTAATTCTGAAAGTTGTCCTAGGCTGAAATTTCGCTCTCTTCTAAGTCTTTTCAAGTTTTCAGCAATAATTTGATTCACATTCATACCATTGTTCTCCTAAAAACAATTGACAATTATATATTACAATCGTAAAATATAAAGAACAAAATATATTTAACAATTGTATAATTATATTGTACAATTAGAAAGTAAGGAGTGCAAGAAAAATATGATAAAAACAGATAAGAAAAAAGAATTTTTAAAAGCATTTCGCCTCGCATTTCCTAACACAATTCCTGTACTAACTGGATTTTTAGTTTTAGGCATGGCATATGGTGTTCTAATGCAGACAAAAGGGTATGGACTGATTTGGTCGGTTGCAATGAGTGCTGTTGCATTTTGTGGCAGTATGCAGTTTGTTGCGATTACATTGCTTACGATAGCATTTAATCCATTGCAAGCATTTACACTAAGCTTAATGGTAAATGCCAGACATTTATTTTACGGTATTTCCATGTTAGAAAAATATAAGGGATTGGGAAAAACAAGAGCTTTTTTAATTTATGTATTATGTGATGAAACATTTTCTATTTCATCAAGTGTTTCTATCCCTGATGGAATTAATCGAAAGTATTTTTATCTTTCTATTTCTTTACTTAATTATATTTATTGGGTACTCGGAACATTTTTAGGTGCTGTTGCAGGCAGATATATACATTTTAATACGACAGGTTTGGATTTTGTTCTGACTTCATTGTTTGTGGTTCTTTTTCTAGAACAATGGAAAAACCCCCATAATAGGTTATCTGCAATGATTGGGATCGCAGGTACCTCAATCAGCTTACTCCTATTTGGTCAGAATCATTTAGTGATTCCTGCAATGATTATCATTTTATCAGCACTTTTAATTGGGAGGAAAAAACTATGCAATTAACGGGAACTCAAACACTCATTATGATACTAGCGATTGCCTTAGGCGCAGTCATTACCAGATTTACACCATTTATACTATTTCCGGAAAGCAAGGAACCACCTAGTCATATTACATATTTGGGAAAGGTATTACCCCCTGCTATGATGGGATTATTAGTCGTTTACTGCCTAAAAGGTATTTCAATTGAATACTCACCATATGGCATTCCTGAATTACTATCTGTAATTTTTATTATAATTTTACATAAGTGGATGAATAATGTACTAATTAGTATCGGTGGTGGAACCTGCTTATATATGTTCTTAATTCAGGTTATTTTTTGTTAAATTACTTAAACATTTTACGCGCAAGGCTTTCAGCCTTGCTTTATAGTTATATTAAAATTTATTTTCTAATAACTGTAAAATGTTTAATATTTGAAGCTTTACTCCTATAATCAAACAATTTTCATCAATATTAAATTTTGAGTTATGAAGATCGACCGAATCACTTTTCTCAATAGAAGCACAGCCCAAATGAAAATAACAAGCTTTTCTTTCCTTTGCAAAATAAGAAAAATCTTCTGTACTTAAATCTGGTACTTCTTCTATAATTACATTATCGTTACCCAAAATTTTTGTTGCATTTTTATATACGATATCCGTAACTTGATCATTATTTATTAACGGGTCATAACTTTCATTAATAATAATCTCTCCTTCAGCTCCCATGGAGTCTGCAACTTGTTTACATATTTTTTTATTTTTTCCCCTAGCATATATTCTAGTTTCTGGATCTAAAGTTCGCACGATTCCCTCAAGCTCCACATAATCTGCAATTTGATTTCTTACTCTTCCACCATGAATTGTGCCAAAGGTGCATACTGCAGAGTTTGTGGCTCCCACATTTCTGCTAACCACGGTCTGCAATGTATTTAAGATATTCGCAGCAACTATAATAGAATCCACACCTTCTTCAGGATGTGCACCATGGGCAGATTTTCCTTTTATTTTAATTGTTAACATATCTGAAGAAGCATACATTTTCCCATATTTAATCCCTACCTGCCCCACCTTATACTTAGGTTCTACATGAAGACCAAGTACGTAATCCACATAAGGATTATCCAAGCAGCCAGCCTTAATCATCCTTTCAGCTCCACCTATTGTCTCTTCAGCCGGTTGGAAGAAAAATTTTACGTTGCCTTTCAGTTGTTTTTCCATCTGCTTTAATACTTTCGCCGCTCCCAACAGTATTGCAATATGAGCATCATGCCCGCATGCATGCATAATACCAGCATTTTTCGAACAATAATCAATATTTTCATTCTCTTCTTCAATCGGCAACGCATCAATATCCCCACGAATCCCTATAGTCTTTCCTTTTTCAACCCCTTCTATCAACGCAACTACACCTGTTTTTGCAACTCCTTTCACATACTTAATCCCCCATTCATCTAATAATTTGCAAATTTTATTCATTGTAAGAAATTCACACTCTGATAATTCTGGATACATATGAAAGTGTCTTCGAATTTTTATAAGCTCTTTTTCAAGGTTTAAGTTTTTAATAATTTGATCAATCTGCATAACAATCTCCTTTTATATGATTGGTTTAAAGCAAAAGCCGAGGCATTAAACATCCTCGGCTTTGATTTTTATTAATACCCTATAAGAACTGCTATCTCAATAAACAACATTTGCATAGCAAATAATATTCCACATAAAGGCATAAACCATTTCCACCATTTTTCTACAGGGATACCAGCTAGACCACAAATAACTACGATATCAGCAGTCGGCCATAAAATATTGGATAATCCATCACCAAACTGGAATGCTAATACAGCAACTTGCCTGCTTACTCCCAATACATCTGCTAGAGGTGCCATAATTGGCATGGAAACTACTGCCTGACCAGAAGCAGATGGAATAAAGAAGTTTAATAATGACTGTACAACTAGCATTAACTGCGCTGATACAGCACTTGGAGCATATTTTAATACAGATGACATACCATAGATGATCGTATCCATAATCTGTGCGTCAGTCATTACAACTACAATACCTTTTGCAATACCTGTTAGTAACGCACCCCAGATTACAGCTTTTACACCAACTAAAAATTCATCTACCCATTTATTTGCTGACCAGCCATCAATAGCGGCAGCGACCATCGACATAATTAAGAATAGACCACAGAGTTCTTCAAAACCCCAACCCAACTGTATCAATCCATACATCAATACAATTAAGGTAATTAGAACCACAATTAAAATTAAAACATTTGATTTTGTCAATCTGTACTGATCTAATTCTTCCTTATGAAAAGCATGAATACATTCTTCCCCATAAACTGCTGACAACAATGGGTTTTTCTTAACTTTCCTACCATAACGAATTACATATAAAATAATAACTACCATAAAACATGCAAAACAAAATGCTCGATACCCAATGCCTGAATATAGCTCTACCCCTGCAACTGTTTGTGCAATACCAACTGTATATGGATTTAATGTTGCTCCCATGAATCCAATAAATTCACCAAGAGCAATGATTGCAAATCCATACATCGCATCATATCCTAAAGCGACTCCAAGGCCCACAATTAGGGGATAAAATCCGTAAAATTCACTAGCCATACCAAAGACTGATCCACCTAAACCGAATACAATCATAAGTATAGGTACCAATAAGATTTCTTTATTACCTAGCTTTTTTAAAATACTTCCAATTCCAGCATGAAAAGCCCCCGTTTTTACAAGTATGCCAAAAGTTCCACTACAGCAGAAAATAAGGAAAATTATATCGGCCGCGTTTACGCATCCCCTATATAAAGCACTAAAGAAACCCAAAAAACCAGTTGGAGTGGTTTCCGACTTGTCAATATAATGAAATGTACCATCAATAGCTACGCTTCTAATTCTTCCATTTATATCCATGTCCTGATAATCATATGTACCTGATGGAATCACCCATGACAATATTGCCATCACTAACACGACTGCGGCTACAATAATAAAAGTATCTGGCATTTTTCTTTTCTTCTTTTCTTTTAAACTGCTCACAAAATTACCTCCTTAATAATACTACTCAGAATAATAAAGATTTCACTTATTTAGATTACATTGCAATATATATGCCATCTTATTAATCCTTGAATAATTTCATTTTCGTACAATATTTATATACATATGTTTTATTATTCTATAAATTATCTTCTAATCATTTATAACAGCGTTCATTTTTATAAACATCAAGTTCGTTTATTTGAACATATAAATTTATTTTCATTCTAAAATATATGCAGTAATAGTAATATCCTGTATTATTAAGATATTTATTTATTGGCATGATTGTTGCGTGATTATATAATTAAACAGAACAAATAGGAGGTATATTTATGAATGAAAAAGGAGATTTAGTACGACTACTTGATTTAGATTCAGATTTTATTATCGAATTAAAATATGCTACACCAAATAATTTTACAGGTGAAATTATTTATTCTTCGAATGAATGCTATATCAACAAACATACAGCAAACCATCTAATTAAAGCTAAGAATATTTTTCAATCAGATGGTTTCCGTGTAAAAATTTGGGATGCTTATAGACCAATCAGTGCTCAAAAACGATTCTATCAAATATTACCTGATTCCAACTATGTAGCACCACCTCCTGATATGAATACTTTAACTACATTCCGTGCTACACACTTAAATGGTCTTTGCGTAGATTTAACATTAGTAGATACAATAGGCAATGAAATTGAAATGCCGTCAAAGTTTGATGATTTTACTGAAAAAGCAAAACTCTCATGCCTAACAATTTCTAAAACAGCAAGAAAAAATGGTTTATATCTAAAGCAAGTAATGGAAAGTGTTGGATTTGAAGGATACGAATATGAATGGTGGCATTTTTATGATAGACTAACGCCGCCAACTCCATTCCTCGACTTTCTAATCTAGAGTAGTTTAAACTCCTTTCAAAAAACCCGCATTTATAGTATGCGGGTTTTTTACTTTACAACTTTATATTTCTAAATGTCATTTGAATGTTTATAACAGATTAGAGCTACATACCTCATAACA
>JAYFPL010000186.1:0-4050 GCA_034927775.1 Anaerovorax sp.
GGTACAAGATCATAAAGCTAATAGTAATACTACTGAATATCAGTATTATGAATTGTTAGAATTGATAAAAGGCACATTTAAAAAATATCCTAATAGTGTCAGAACAGATTGTGTGAATGGTGACTGTGTAAGTTGTACATCCACTGATCAATGCAACTTATATCAACAGATGTTTGTGATTTCAAATAAAAGTTATGAAGATAAAAAGGATTTTTTATACAAGCTACTTTTAAGAACACCCCAAAACAATTTGCCAAGAGATGCTGTAATTAATAATTTGTTTATTACGTTATTGAAGAAAATAAAATGTCTGAAGTATTATAATTCAAATGTTATTTTGGCTGAAAAAAATAAAGAAGTTTATCGCCTAACATTGGATGAAAATGAGTATATTGAAGATTTTGAGACCCAATTGCATAAAGAATTAAGCTTTAACAATGCAGATAAATTTCTTATTTATGAAAGTGATGTCTTAATTACCGACAGGTTAAACATGCCTGATTATAGATACAATCAAAATAACTTTAATGTTATGGGGGCTAATGAACTAGAAGAAATTGTGGATATAACTTCGGACTCTGTTGAACGACAGAGAATTAATTACAATAAATCAAAAGTCATGAGAATAATAAGTAAAGATATTGCAGAGGGGGAACTGAAAGATAATGAATGATTTGATTGATAGGATCTTTAGCACATATAATTATATAAAAGTAACTGATGTTGGTAGTAAAAGCATAAGATTTTATAAACATGAACACACAGAAATAGCCAATTACTTCATTATTAATACCATAGATTGTAGAGTATTTGAAAATGATGAAGAAAAAGTAATAGGTGCATTAGAACAACTTGAAAACGGATACTCAAGAAGTTTAGATCCTGACAATATCTCATTGAAGCAACAAATAATAGCTTCTTTTAGTAACGCAAAAGAAGCTAGCCAAATAGATAAGAATACATCAGCAATTTATTTGTTGTTATTTGAAGACATAGAAAATTTGAATAACTATAGAAATGCTGTTTACTCAATAGAAGAATCACCCAACTATTTCAAAAGATATGTTTTGCCTTATACGCAAAAACAAATAGAACAATTGGAATTTTCACTATCACAGTTTAATGACAGACCATTAGTAGATGCATTATGTCAAATTGCAGATAATGAAGATAGTTATTTCAAGTTAGTTGAAGGTAAAAAATTAGATAGTACATATGGTCTGGTAATTCGTATGTTTTCTAAACTTCCATTTTTGCAGTATAAATTTAAGACCGAATTAGCACCTGAACCTATAGAAAAACAAGTAGAGCGTAATTTAAAAGAAGAACTGATTAACTACCATAAAGTTTTGAATAATAATGATGCAAATATTGAAGAAATACTCCTATTGGAAGATGGTCTTGTAATTAATGAAGATGAGCTAGATAAAGAAATCGAAAAAAGATTGGAGGGGGTAAAATAGTGAGTTATAAAATTGAAAGTTTAAAAGTGCGTAATTTTAAATGTTTTGATTCAAAGAAATTCTATGAATTTTATTTTATACACGATTCAAATCCTACTATTTTATCAGGACCTAATGGATTTGGAAAAACAACATTTTTTGATGCCATTGAGCTAATTTTTACTAAAAGAATAACACGATTAAATTCTGGAATTGAAAATGGTAAAACTAATCTTGGAAAAAATATCTTGTTAAATACATCAGATGAATGCGGATATTTGATATTAACGTTGATAAATGAAAGTTATGAAAAGATAACTATTGTTGCTGAGATAGACAATGGTTTTACAAAACTATCCATTGAAACAGCAATTAAATTTACTTATATTGATGGAGTTATTAATACAAATGAGTTTGATGAATTTTTAAGTGGTAATATAAATTGGAAGAACAATATTTCAGAATTTGATAATTTAAATTACATTAAAGAGCATTTTAATATCTACTATTACGTTTCTCAAGCGGAATCCGTTCATTTTCTAAAAAATAGTATTTCCAATAGAAAAGACAGCATGACTAAGCTTCTTCAAATAGAAACTATACAAGAGAAGATTGATAAGATAGAGATGAGCTTAATTGGAGCTAAAAAGACAAAAACTGGAGTTTTAATCAACGATGAAATAAAAACAACAGAAAGTGCGTTAAATATTAAGCTATCAAATTTGAAGATGAAACTGAATACTGCGGGTGGAGAGTTTAAAGAAATCAGCTATACTCCATTGTTAATTTATCCGAAAGATTATGAAATGAAAAAATGGGATTTTGAGGACTTAGATTTAAAAGGTATTTCAGAGAAACAGCTGTCAGCATATATTGATGAAATAAATGGCATCTATAATCTATATCAAAATTTCTCTGATTATAGGAAGTTGTTAAAAAATAATGAAATATTTATGCTTTCAAATGATGATGAGGCAATATTAAGTTACACAAAATTCAGTGAATTTATGGACGGTAATAAATTTAATGTTAAAAAGGTTGAAGATGAGATTGCAACATTGAACCGTTTGTTGGACATCTTTAAATATAGTGCTTTCTTTCGCAGTGAATTGGATATTTCAAAATATAAAAAAGAAGATATGACTTCTTTGAAAGAATTAGGAATGATTCCTGAGATGGTAGTAATTGAAGACATAGATAATTTTGTTAAAGAAATAAAATCACTAAATTCCAAACTTGGAGAAAATCAAAAGAAGTCAAATGAACTAATACAAGCCAGAGAAAAGCTACATTCAATTAAAGAAAATAACGCAAACTCAAATCATTGTCCTTATTGCAATAGTCATTATGACACCCCTGAGCTATTAGAAGCAGCGTATAACTCTTTAAGTACTCAGTTAAAAAGCTCACAAGATAATATTTCTGTAGAAATAAAAGGGAAGAGAGGAAAACTATCTAATTATATTAAATTAATAGTTGAATCAATAGATGTATTGTTTGCGGGAAAAGATGACAAGAAAATAGAACAAATTCGTGCAATTGCAAGTGAATATTCCATGCTTCTAAAGTCAGAAAATAAAATCAATAATATATCAAAAATTCATGGATTTGTTGGAGAAATTAATTCTTGGAGAGACCTAGATGAGTCAAGCCAAGTGATTGAACTGAAAAGAATTATTGAGTCGAATATTTGTGACTATGATGATAAGAATTTCTTAGACAATTTAAAACTCTATAATTACGAAAATATATATAAGGAAAATGCTGACCTATTATCAATAGAGCAAACAAATTTAAAAGACAAAACAGCTACAGATAATAAAATTATGTTTGTACAATATAAAAATAGTCTTTTGAAAAATAATGAGATCAATCAAATCAAAAATGATGTCAAGGCATTAATCCTTAAATTAAAGAAACTTGAAAAAATTAGGAATAATTTTGATAATCTAAAGAACGTGTATATTGATGCAATAAACGAATATAAAAATTTAGTTTTAATGAAGTTGCGCGTACCGCTCCTAATATACACAGGGAAAATATTGCAGGATTATCAGAATGGTCTGGGTGTATTTATTAATAAAGATGAAATGAGATTTGTTTCAAATGGTGATGCAAAACATGACATACTCAATACATTCAGCTCAGGGCAGTTATCTGGGTTTGTGCTATCTTTTTTATTTGCAATGAATAGGCGGTATATTTCAGAACAAACAGATGACATCGGATTTATTCTCATTGATGATCCAGTACAAACTATGGATGATATTAATATAGCATCATTCATAGAAGTGCTAAGGAACGACTTCCGAAACAAGCAGATTATTTTATCTACACATGAGACAGACAAGGAAAATTATATATTGTACAAATTTTTGAAATACAACTTAAAAGGTCAGTCCTTTAATGTAAAGGATAATATGTATTAAATATGGAGTTAAGAATAAATGTGTATAAATATGAGTTACTTTGTAAACATTGTGAAGTTATGGTTTCTTCGATGACAAGGATTAGCTCCTAAATATGTTGGAGCAATACTCAATGTTGAATCAGGTGTACATCTGAGATTCAATGAGAATAATGATGATAATTATTTAGGAGGAGCAGA
>JAYFPL010000148.1:0-22531 GCA_034927775.1 Anaerovorax sp.
AACTGATATCGGATATATCTCATCAAACCAAAACACCGATTACAAATTTAGTGCTTTATAGTGGACTTTTAGGGGAACAGAAAGAACTTAGCCCATATAGCAGGAATCTAGTTGAAGAGGTCATAAAACAAAGTGAAAAACTTAATTTTTTAGTTGGATCGTTAATTAAATCTTCTCGGTTAGAAAGCGGTATCATTAATGTTCATCCAACGGAGAACTCTATAGATGAATTAGTGAATGATGCGATAAAACAAGTTGAAATGGAGGCAGAAAATAAACAGATTTTAATTACTAATAAAAATACTGGGCTTACTTTTAAGTTTGACTATAAATGGACGTTGGAGGCTATTTATAATATACTTGATAATGCTGTGAAATACACACCTGAATGTGGTGAAATATACATTGGTGTTGAGTCATATGAACTGTTTTATAGAATCAGTATTAAAGATAATGGAATAGGCATAGAAGAAGCAGAGCAGAGCAAAGTGTTTTCACGTTTTTATCGAAGTAAGAATGTTGCAGATAAAGAAGGGGTTGGGATAGGACTGTATCTTTCAAAAGAAATAATCGAGAAACAAGGTGGATATATAAAAATTAATTCTGTATTAGGAATGGGAGCAACCTTTAGCATTTTTTTACCTAAATAAATCTTACAAAAGTGTTAGATTTGAGAAAGATTGTGGCAAGAATCTAAGATTATAATCTGTATTATAGGAAACTATTGTACAGATTATTTTTATGGGAGAATATTAAAATGAATATTTTAGAATGCAGAGAATTAAGAAAATACTATGGACATGGTGAAACAGCAGTCAAAGCACTTGATTGCGTTAATTTACAAATTAGAAATGGGGAATTTGTAGCAATTGTAGGCACATCTGGTAGTGGAAAATCTACATTATTACATATGCTGGGAGGGCTTGATCGCCCTACAGGTGGAAGTGTTACGGTTGATGGAAAAGAAATTTTTTCTTTAAAAGATGATCCATTAACAATTTTCAGACGAAGAAAAATTGGATTTGTATTTCAAAACTATAATTTAGTACCTGTTTTAAATGCTTATGAAAACATCGTTTTACCCATTCAGCTTGATGGAAACAAAATTGATAAAGAGTATTTAAATGTAATTATAACCACCCTGGGATTGGCAAGTAAGTTGAAAAATCTACCTTATAATCTTTCTGGAGGCCAACAGCAAAGAGTTGCAATTGCAAGGGCATTAGCAACAAAACCAGCAATTATTCTTGCTGATGAACCAACAGGCAATTTAGATAGCAAGACAAGTTTAGATGTTATGGGGTTACTAAAAGTAACCAGTAAACAGTTTGCACAAACTATCGTAATGATTACGCATAATGAAGAAACTGCTCAAATGGCAGATCGAATTATTAGAATTGAAGATGGCAAGATTGTAGGTGGTTTAAATGTTTAAAGTAAAAAATGCAAAAACTATAAATAATCTTGCTAATAAATCTTTTAATTCAAACAAATTGAGAAATAGTTTTGTAATTATAGCGATTGCACTTACAACAGTTTTGTTTACTAGTTTATTTACTATTGGTTCTAGCTTAATGGGTTCATTGCAGGAAAGTACAATGCGCCAGGTAGGAAGCTCAGCTCATGGTACATTTAAAAATTTAGAGTTAGATGAATATGAAAAAATAAGTAAGAATGAATCCATAGTAAATATAGGTTATTCTGTAGTATTGGGCTTTCCAGAGAATAAAGAACTTACTAAGAGGCCTACGGAGATTAGATATACTTCCAGTGAGTGGCAGGCTAAAAGTATGTTTGCATTTCCAACGAAGGGGAGACTACCTGAAGCTAAAAATGAAATGGCTACAGATACTATGGTACTTAACAGATTAGGTGTGCCTTGTGAATTAGGGCAAAGTATTACTATAGAATATAAATTAGATAATAAAGAAATAATAGATACTTTTACTCTTGTTGGGTTTTGGCAAGGAGATAATGCTATACCTGCAAGTGAAATTTGGTTATCACCAACTTATGTTAAAGATAAGCTTATCGGATTTAAGGGGGATAAACTTTACGGGAAACTTAATGCAGATGTGATGTTCAAAAATAGCTTGTTTATTGAAAAGAAAATGCAAAACATTGTTAATGAAAGTGGATTAGCAGATAACAATATTCAGTATGGTGTAAATTGGGCTTATGCAGGAAACAACAAGAATGTTGATATAACAACTTTCTTAGGAATTATAAGTGCTATTTTTTTAATCATATTTTCAGGATACTTAATTATTTCAAACATTTTTTATATATCAATTGTAAAAGATATTCGATTTTATGGATTATTAAAAGCAATTGGAACTACTTCTAAACAAATAAAAAAGATCATTAAAAGGCAGGCAACACTTCTTTGCTTGATAGGTATTCCTATCGGTTTGGTAGCAGGATTTTTAGTAGGAAAAGTTTTAACTCCTATGGCATTGTCTTCTTTAAATTTAACTAATATAGTAATATCTTTAAACCCTATTATATTCATTGGCGCAGCTATATTTTCTATTATTACAGTATTTGTAAGTGTAAAACGACCTTCAAAAGTAGCAGCTAAAATAAGTGCAATTGAAGCTATTAGAAATACAGATAAGACTAAGAATACACGAAAAAAGGAAAAGAAGACTAAAAAAGTAACTCCTTTTAGGATGGCAAAAGAAAATATTTTTAGAAATAAAAAAAAGATGATTATGGTAACAGCCTCACTTTCGTTAGGGCTTATCATTTTAAATTGTGCATATTCCATAGTAAATGGGTTTAATATGGATAAATATCTAAGTAATAGTATGGTAAAAGATTTTACTGTAGCAGATGCAGCATACTTTAATGTTTATAAGTGCTATAGAGGGGAACAAACTTTAAATAAAGAATTTTTAAGTGAATTATATAGTAAGGAAGGAATACAGGAAAAAGGAAATATTTATTACCATGAACTGGAGTATGCCATTGATGAGAATATAAGAAATGCTGTAAAACAAGCAATAGTAAATTTTGATATGAGCGATAATGAGGCGGCTTTATTCAATGAAGAAATATCAAAGGAAAATATAAGCACTCAATTATATGGCTTAGATGATTCTGTATTAGAGGAATTGGTATGTTATGAGGGTAAAATTGATCAGCAAAAATTCCAAACAGGAAAATATGTTGTTGTATCTACTTTTGATGCTGATGGGAAAATCCCTTTTTATAAAATAGGTGATTCTGTAATGATAGATTATCCTAGTGGTAAGAGTAATGAATATGAGGTCATGGCTATGGCGGATATTCCATATCCAATATCTGTTCGATATCGTAATATAGTAGATGTAAAGTTCTTTTTACCATCACATGAATTCTCCCAAAACATGGGGGAATTGGCTCCTATGCTAACTACCTTTGATACTGATAAAAAAGTCCAGAAAGAGATAGAAAGTTATTTAGATAACTACTGCAATAATATAAATAAAGATTTGCAATATAATTCTAAAGATATTTTCTCAAAAGAATTTGAATCCTTAAAGACAACATACTTATCAGTAGGACTTGTAGTAAGTAGTATATTGGCATTTATTGGTATAGTAAATTTTGTGAACACTACTATAACATCACTTATATCAAGAAAAAGAGAACTTGCCATGTTACAGAGTATTGGAATGACTAGAAAACAAATGAGCCAAATGTTAATATATGAGGGTCTTATATATGTTTGTTTAACCGCATTCATAGTACTTATTTTGGGAAGTCCATTAGGATATTTGGCAATAAAAGCAACAATGTGTAATAATATAGCTTTTTCACCAACTTTTACAGTGATGCCATCTATGCTTTGCATACCAGTATTTATAATATTTGTGTTTGTGATTACTCTGATAGCTTATAGAGTAATCAACAGAAAATCTATCGTAGAAAGACTAAGAGAAGTAGAATAAATTTAGTAAAGCATAATAAAGTAATCTAAACAAATTGAAAACCACAGTTATAGGTATACGGTAAACAGTATCCTAGGTAACAGTGGTTTTTGTTATTAATATAAAAAACTTATAAAATACTTGACAACCAAAAACTACAAGTGTAGTATACAGATATAAACTACATTTGTAGTGAGAGGGGGGTATAATAAAGAAAAAGTATAAACAAATGTGATATACGATTGCAAAATACATAGTAATGGAGGTGATCAATTGAGCAAACAAATAAATATATCTGATGCAGAATGGAAGGTTATGTGTGTATTATGGAAAAGCAATCCTTTGACATCTAGCCAAATCATTGAAGAGTTAAAAGATACTAATTGGAATCCTAATACAATCCATACGCTTCTAAGTCGATTAGAAAAGAAAAAAATTTTAGGAGTAGAAAAGAACTCCAGGTTTAAGGAATATTATCCTCTTGTATCTCAAAAAGAATGTCAGGTTCATGAAACAAAGTCCTTTATAGAAAAAGTATATGCCGGGTCAATGAAACTGTTTTTATCTAATTATATTAATCAAGAAGATTTGACGAAAGATGATATTGAGTATTTAAAAAAATTAATTGAAGATAAGGAATTAAATAGGAGTAAGGAAAATGACTAATATATTTCTTAAAGAAATATTGATTGCTTCTACTCTAGGGAGCGTGTTATTCATCTTTGTAATTTGTATGAAACAATTATTTAAGAGAATAGTAGATATCACTGTTTCTTACAAACTCTGGTTTTTGATGATTTTCTGTTTATTAATACCTTTTATACCAATCAAAATACCAGATTTTATACACTATAATATTCCTGGAGCTCCAGTAGAATCATACAGCAATATAGTAAATAATATTACGACAATTGAAGTAGTACAATTAGCGAAAGCTCATGTTGACACCAATAATGAAGGAATCAAGCAGATATTTAATTTTGATAGTAACGTTTATATTGCAATATGGTTATGTGGTGTAATTGCCTATCTTATTTATATGTGTGTCATTAATTATAAGATAAGAAAAATAATTGTAGAATCTAAACATGATATAGATGATGATACGTTTGAAGTGTTTCGTAAATGTAAACATCAAATGGGAATCAGCGAGGATATTTCTATTGTATCTGTTGAAGCAATTGAGCAGCCGTGTATTTATGGATTTTTTAAACCTGTAATTTTGTTATCAAATAAATGTATAAAGAAATTATCTAATAGTCAAAAAAATTATATCTTCGTCCATGAATTATCACATTATTTAAGAAAAGATCATTTAACGAATTGGCTGTTAATTGCTCTAAAAATAGTATATTGGTTTAATCCAATCATTGGATACGCAATGAAAAAGATGAAAGAAGATAGTGAATTAGCCTGTGATGCTTTAGCGTTGTCCTATATTAATTCTAAAGAATATCAAAGATATGCAATGACAATTGTAGATTTGTTAGATATTGTAATAAAAACCAAATATTCTTTAACAACAGTGTCAATTATTAACGGAAGAAAAAGAATAGAGAGGAGAATAAGTATGATTTATGATTTTAAGAATTGTACGAAATTAAAGAAGTTGATTAGTTTATTAGTTGTTTTACTAATAGCTAGCGTAGGTGTTATACCAATCTATGCTTTTAATCATATTGAGAAAAAAATGGAAGATTCGATGGCGAGTAAAATAACCAATGAGAGTGATTCAGAAATTGATACTATTCAGCAAATGAGTTTTACATGGCCTGTTCCTAATTATAAAAAAATTACATCAACATATGGATTAAGATTTCATCCTCTTTATTATACTAACGAAGATGATAAAGAAGTGAAAACTACATATGAAGAATGTGAAATTGGTAATATAAAAGTTTTAGAACCTAAAATAGAGCAAGATACATTAAATAACGGGATTGCTTTTCATAATGGTATTGATATAGCAGCTCCAGTTGATGAAAAGATTGTCGCTACTGAAGCTGGAACAATTATATATTGTGGATTTACTGATAAATATGGAAATATGATAATTATCAAACATGGAGAAGAAAACTATTCGATATACGCTCATTGTAGTAAATTATTAGTTAAAGAAAGTCAGGAAGTAACTAAGGGAGCAGAAATAGCAAAAGTAGGATCTACAGGTCAATCTACAGGACCTCATCTTCATTTTAGCATTGTTGTTAATAATAAAATGGAGAATCCACTGGAATATTTAGATGTTGAAGAAATGTAAACTTTTAGAAAAGACTAAATAAACTGGAAAATTAACAAAATAAACTTAAGGGGTAATTAATTTCATTACATGGAAAAATCTCTATTTCTTTGATCAGCGAAGAAATAGAGATTTTTTCTCTTCATAGCTGATTTTATAAAGACCTTCTATTTGTATATAATTTGGTATTTTACACAAAATAAAAGCGATTTCGTTAATCCAATCAAATTGATATGGAAGTGTTAAAGTTCCGGGTTTATTCAATGCATCGGAGTTTTTCCATAGAATTGATTGTATTTCAGCAGGTGGATTATGATTCCCCTGTAATAATTTATCTAAAAGGAGAATATCATCATGAGCGGATATAACGCAGTATTAGCAAGAAATACAGAAAATGCACCAAAAGGTACCGGTCCATATTCACAAACTGTAGCTTTTTCTCATTACAATAATCTTTCAGCGCAATTACCTATCGATCCCAAAACTGGTAAATTAGTAGCTGGTGGCGTAAAAGAGCAAGCGAAACAGTGCTTTGAAAATATCAAGGCAATTGTAGAAAGCATCGACCATGTTATGAGCGATGTTGTTAGAATCACTGTATTCGTTAAGAATATCAAAGATGTTGACGCTGTAGACGAAGTTTATAAAACATTCTTCCCCACCTATGTTCCTACACGGACGACAGTCGCAGTTGCAGCTTTACCTATGGATGCTTTGGTGCAAATTGAAGCACTTCTTTCAAACGGTGAAGGTACAATTCCAAATGCACCACAAGCAGGAGACCTTATAAAGCTTACAAATAACACGGCAAATGCGCCAACATGTATTCTATCTACACAAACTGTAGCTTTCTCTCATTACAATAATCTTTCAGCTCAATTACCTATTGATTCAAAATCAGGTAAATTGGTGACTGGTGGTGTAAAAGAGCAGGCTGGACAGTGCTTAAAGAATATTAAGGCAATTTTAGAAAGTATTGACGTTCCTTTTGACGATATTGTTAAAATTAATATCTTCTTGAAAAACATCTCGGATATTGAAACTGTAGACGAAGTTTATAAAACATTTTTCCCAGACTCGGCTATAGCTAGGGCCGTAGCCTATGTACCTGCACGAACAATAATTGCAGCTTCAGCTTTACCTATGGATGCTTTGGTACAAATCGAAGCAGTGGTGTCACACGGAGATGGTACACCTCCACAACTTGTTGAAGACAGACATGGAATCATAGTAGAAGCAAACAATACGGAAAATGCACCAAAGTGTTCTCTATCGACACAAACTGTAGCATTTTCTCATTATAACCATATTTCAGCTCAATTACCTTTAGATTCACAAACTGGTAAAATGGTAGCTGGTGGTATAAAAGAGCAGACTGAACAGTGCTTAAAAAATATCAAGGCAATTGTAGAAAGTATCGATCACGTTATGGATGATGTGGTTAAAGTAAATATCTTCCTTAAAAATATCGCGGATATGAATGATGTAGACGAAGTTTACACAACATTCTTCCCAGACGGTGTTCCTGCACGAAGGACAGTTGGAGTATCAGCTTTACCTAATGATGCTTTAATCCAAATCGATGCAGTTGTATCAAACGCTGAAGGAACACCTCCAACAGCATAACAGGCATTTGTTTGTAAAAAGAGGAACGATCAAAGTTACTTCTTAATGACAACTGTAAATGTGAAATCGCATATCTTAATCATAAAAAGAGGCTGTCTCAAATGAAAATTGAGACAGCCTCTGATTTTTTAGTTTCCGGGCAAAAAAATGTGACCAAATTTTCAAGAGTGTTTTTAGAGATAGTACAGTGTAATAAGGACTATTTAGATACAGATTATTATATTGATGGACAAACCTTAAATAAACAAAATGAAGGGATTGATATCGATGAATAAGAAATTTATAATTAAGTTATACAAGGAAAGAGCGTATCTGTTATTAGTGACTGCCTTAATAGTTTGTATTAAACGATAAACCCGTATTGAAGATATAGGGTGATTTTGAGGCTTAAGAATAGGCAGAAAAGTGTAATTTTTACCTGAAGATAATTAGAATGGAATAGCTGACTCGTTATATTTTGAAAGAAGGGGAATATGATAATTGAAAAGCTAAATTTTGAGAATCGTGAAAAAGCATTGGGGCTTGTATTGTCAGTTTTTATGCAGTATGAAGCCCCAGAGTATTCGGAGCAGGGAATAAAAACTTTTAAGGACTTTATTAAAAGTGAAGAATCTATAAACGGACTTGAATTATATGGCGCATTCAAAGGAGAAGAAATAGTAGGCGTGATCGCAACAAGGAATAATGGCAATCACATCTCTTTGTTTTTTGTATATGGGAAATATCATAGGCAGGGAATTGGAAGAAAATTGTTTGAAACCGTTATCAAAGAAAGTACTGCACCAAAAATCACAGTTAATTCTTCACCGTATGCCGTTGAAGTTTATAAAAAATTAGGATTTGTTCCCGACAGTGAAGAGCAGCTTGCAGACGGTTTGAGATATATTCCTATGACATACATAAAACGAGTAAAACACATTTAAGGAACTTCACGGCATCATTTTGTCTACTTCAGGCATGTGAGGTTATGTGCCTGTTACAAAGAGTCGATAAATAAAATAGAATAAAAATCAGCAAAAAGGCGTGAGTAAAAGTTGCTCACGTTTTTTATATCCATAGTTAGGTCATCAAATCAAATGACATTTTTATTGACAATATGAATATAAGCTGGAGGTACAGGGTGAAAAAAAATATTACAAAAGAGCAAATTGTTGAAACGGCTCTTGAACTTATGCGGAATAAAAGTGACTTACGTGGGCTTAATTTTCGTGAAATAGCACGGACTTTGGGGTGCGCCCATACAAATTTATATAACTATTTTCCTTCATACAATGATTTGCTATGGGAAACACACGCCGTCATACAAAAGATTTTTATGGATATGCTTACAGAAAAACTAGATACAGCAAATACTGCTGAGCTGCGGTTTACCTATTTCTTTGAGGCCTTTGTCGAAATGTATATAAATAACAAAGGATGGTTTTGGCTGGCTTGGCATGAATATATCGATGGCGACCGTCCGCAGGGAGATATTGAAACGACAGAAGCGACTAACAAAATCCTGAATAAGCATATAGCCGACATATGGAAAGATCTTTATGGAAAATATCCAAATGCAGATACGACAAAACGAGTTCTCCATAATACCCATTGCTACATTGTGGGGGAAATTTCAAATCACCTTTTAGGGAGAGGTTTAATTGAGAATGAAACCGAGTTGAAGGTCTATATTACTCGTGAAGCCGTCAGTATGTTTAGGCTATGTCTTGCAAGCAGTGACTAAGAGATAGATTTCACAATTAGGAATGAGGTGTTTACTTGGAAAACTATGAGCACGAATTAAATGTTGAACTTATCCATTACAACAAAATTCTTAGGGTGATTCACGAACAATTGGATGATGCTAAAAAAGACAACGCCAAAAGCATAGAAGTCTTAAGGGAAACAAACCGAGATATGTGGGAGAATGCATCCCATTCCACAGATGATTATGACGGAGCGATTCAACTAAGCCAGTTTTATCAACCACTTGCCAGAAATACATTTGCAGTAGAATCCAGCGAAAAAAAAATACAGTTACTTGAACGATTATTACAATCGGCCTATTTTGCCCGGATTGATTTTTCTTCTGGAGGTAAAGAACGGTACGAAAAAATGTACATTGGCAGAGGAACGCTATTTAACGATATAGAAAAAAGAATCATCATTTACGATTGGCGTTCTCCTATCGCCAGCCTGTTTTACCGCTTTGAAACCGGCGATGCCTATTATGACGCGCCGGATGGCCGCATTGCCGGTGATATTGGGCTTAAACGGCAATATGAGATCAAAAATGGGGTTTTAGAGTATTTTTTTGATGCTGATGTTCAGATTGCAGATGAGTTTTTACGTAAAATGCTGTCAGGGAATACCTCTAACAAGATGAAGACCATTGTGGAAACCATCCAGAAAGATCAGGACATAGCTATTCGAGATATGAGCCACGACTTGCTTATGGTTCAGGGAATTGCGGGAAGTGGTAAAACTTCTATTGCTTTGCATCGTGTGGCTTACTTGAAATATCAGGGCCTCTCAAGTCAGCTAAAATCATCTGACATCATGATTCTATCCCCTAACACACTATTCGAGCAATATATTTCCAATGTTTTGCCGGAGCTGGGTGAGGATGAAGTGAAATCGGTTGTGTTTGATGATTTGGTGAGCAGTAGTTTACCAGATAAAACAGCATTCCAGTCTCGCTACAACCAGATTGAAATTGAAAAGCGTTTTGAAGTAACGATTCATGATGAAGATGTTCATACATTTCAGACGGTGAATGATGTGGTTAAATATGTGGATGCACTGATTGCAGAATAGGAGGAGAAAAATGAAAAAGGTTATTGTTGTTGAAGGTATGGATAATATGCCAATGGGCAGCGCTGTATCCCGTATTTTAGAGGGCGTTAGCAACGGTAACACCTCTTTCTCCTTCTCAAATTTATATTTGACAATCTTTAATAGTAGTGCTACCATAAATGTTGTTATACGACTGACGGAAGTGGAATTAACCACAGGAAGTATAGCATTTAGGAAGCCGACCGTCTGGGCAAATTGTCTGAGAGGTGGGCTATTTTTTATTAGTAGAAAAGTTGTGGAAAACAAGTCTTTTCTCAGATTATATGTATTTTAAATTGGCAGAGTAGATAATTGTGGGTCATGGACCCGGGAAACGGAGAGTTGTTCCCGGGAAGGAAATTTTTAATGCTAGTATAAGCGTGAAAAGTTGCCATGCAATTATCGCATCTCGCTGCCACATATTGGAGCAGTCCCTCCTTTATGTGGTATGGTTATGCCACTAAAGGAGGTTTTTTATGAAAAAAATTCAAACATTTCAAATCGTTCATAAATTTATGAGTAATTAATAGAAAGGGAAATAGCGATGCCTATAGACAAAACTAAAATAGAAGAACATATACGAGGTATCTTGATTGCTTTAGGAGAAAATCCTGAACGTGAAGGCCTTCTAGAAACTCCTGCCCGTGTTGCCAAAATGTATGAAGAAAGATTTGAAGGAATCAATTACACAAATGATGGAATTGCAGCAATGTTTAATAAAACATTTACGGACGGTCTATCAAAATCCAAAGATGATAGCAACATTGTAATGGTAAAGGATATAGAAATCTTTAGCTATTGTGAACACCATCTAGCTTTAATGTACAACATGAAGGTTACTGTAGCTTATATACCAAATAGTAAAATTTTAGGACTGAGCAAAATTGTAAGAATAGCTGATATGGTGAGTAAACGGCTACAGCTACAGGAACGAATTGGGTCCGATATTGCTGAAATTATGCAGAAGGTAGTGGGAGCTGAGGACGTTTCTGTTATCATCGAAGGTCAACATTCCTGCATGACTACCAGAGGCATTAAAAATGCTAATGCGGTTACAATGACGATAACTTCGCGTGGAAGATTTAACACCGATCAGAACATGATGGATAAGCTTATAATGCTTTATAATAAAAAGCTATGTTAGGTAATCGATAAAAAAGGAGTTGTTTTAATGGAAATTGTATATAAAATCCTTAAGCATCCGAAGTATATCAAGTATATGGAATTGAATGCAGAAGCTGAAAGAAATAGGCTGTTTTGCAAACATGATCTTCAACATGCTTTTGATGTGGCAAGAGTAGCATATATAATGAGTTTGGAGAAAGATTTAACAATAGAAAAAGAGATTATATATGCCACTGCTCTTCTTCATGATATTGCAAAGTGGAAACAATACATGTATGGGGTGGATCATGCGTCGGAAGGTGCAATTCTGGCTAGAAAGATTCTTGAGGATATTGGTTTTGTTGTAAAAGATGTTGAAGAAATAATGGAGGCCATAAGCACTCACCGTAAAAAGGATATGCAGAAATCTATTCTGGGTGAAGTTCTATATGAAAGTGATAAGTTGTGCAGACCTTGTGTTTTTTGTAGAAGTATTGATCAATGTAACCGGTTTACGGATGGAAAGAAGCCTGAGATTAAGTATTAGGCACGTTTAACATAAATTTATAGCTATGTAAAGGAGAATCAACATGATAGACAAACTAAACATAGAAAACAAAGTATGGGAATGGGGAAAAAAAACCTATATCATGGGCATATTGAATGTTACGCCCGATTCATTTTCTGACGGCGGAAGGTTTTTTGATATTGACTCTGCATTAAAGCATGCTACTCAAATGGTAGATGAAGGTGCCCATATTATTGATGTTGGAGGAGAAGCTACAAGGCCGGGTTTTGCTGTACCTATATCAGCTGAGAAAGAGATTGAAAGAGTAATTCCCGTAATTCAAAGGCTTTCAAAAGAGATTGATGTACCAATATCAATTGATACATACAAAGCTAGAACAGCAGAGCTTGCAGTAAAAGCTGGGGCTCATATGATCAATGACATATGGGGTCTTAAAAAAGATCCTGAAATCGCTAGTGTAGCTGCTTCATGTAAAGTGCCTGTCTGTATTATGCATAACAAAGCTAATACCGAGTACGATAACTTAATGGAAGAGATCCTGTTTGATTTGGAGGAAAGCATTGAACTGGCAATAAAAGCAGGTATAAAGGATGAAAATATCATTTTAGATCCGGGAATAGGTTTTGGAAAGACTTGGGAACAGAATATAACGGTAATGAGGAATCTTGAGATGCTAAAGAAACTGGGATACCCCGTACTTCTTGGTGCATCAAGAAAAAACTTTATTGGCAAAACTCTGGGACTGGAAGTAAATGAACGACTGGAAGGCACCTTAGCAATTACGTCAATTGGCATTATAAAGGGTGTAGATATTGTAAGAGTACATGATGTACTGCAGAATGCAAGAGTAGCTGCAATGACAGACAAAATCGTGAGGTAATTACATATGGATAAAATAATTATTAAGGATTTACAGGTTTACGCTTACCATGGAGTTGCTCCGGAAGAAAAAATCAATGGGCAGATGTTTTTGGCTTCCCTTAAAATTGGGGTTAGTTTGGAAAAACCAGCGGCAAGTGATGACGTAAATGATACACTGAGCTACGCTGACGTATGTAATGATATACAAATGGTTATACAGTCTAAAAATCATAATTTAATCGAATCTGTAGCTATGGATATAATAGGGTATCTTTTCAGAACATACACAAGTATTGCAGAAATAAACATTCTATTGAAAAAGCCGTGGGCACCGATGGGTCATCATCTCAAGTATGCGGCTGTAGAGTTGGAACGTAAACGGGGTGATAAAAATGAGTGGTAATGGCGTTACTGCTTATATCGCTTTAGGTTCAAATATTGGGAATAGAGAAGTAAATCTTAATCAAGCGGTCAAAATGCTTAATACTACTACGGGAATTAAGGTTACTAAAGTTTCTGGATACTTCGATACTGTTCCTGTGGGCTACACAGAGCAACCGAACTTTCTGAATGCGGTTGTAGAGATAGAAACATATCTTACGGCGTATGAGCTACTGGATGTTTGTGGTGATATTGAGGGTAAATTAAAGAGAGAACGTATCATTCATTGGGGGCCGCGCACTATAGACTTAGATATTCTATTGTTTGGAAATCTAGTTCTAGATGATGAATTATTAACTATTCCACATCCAAGAATGCATGAAAGAGAATTTGTTTTGGAACCTTTAAACGAAATAGCACCAAAAGTGATTCATCCCCTATGTAACCAAAATATAAGAAAACTGTACAATGAAATCTTACGCAAATAACACAATTACGTAATACTAAGAAGTTCAGAATAAAACTTGGACTCATAATATTATTGTTCTTTTGACACATTGCGGTGGAAATTAAGAAAAAGAAATAAATAATAAAAAAATTAAGAGGATTAAATAATGAATAGAATAATTGTTTTAGATATAAAATTTAAATTTGGTGATGTTGATGATACAATTCATCCAATTGTATTAAAAGATGATAAGAATATGATTTTAATTGACTGTGGATATACAGGTTTTCTTTCTGCAATAGAAAAGGCAATGGAAGAGCATAATCTTTACTGCGGAGATTTGACACATGTTTTGATTACGCACCAAGATCATGATCATATGGGCTCATTATATAAATTAAAACAGAAATATCCACATATACAGGTAGTTGCAAGCCAAAATGAATCACCATATATTTCTGGTCAATTAAAATCTCTGCGATTGGAACAAGCAGAGGCCATGCAGGCGAAATTACCTCAAGAACAAAAATCTTTTGGACTGGAGTTTTGTAACATCTTAAAAAATGTAAAACCTGTTAAGGTGGATTTAGAAGTATGTGATGGAGATTTTTTTGATTGGTGTGGCGGTTGTACAATAATTGGAACTCAAGGCCATACTCCAGGTCACATTTCCATCTTTGTGAATCAGAAGAAAGTTATGATTACTGGGGATGCAGCAGCGCTAGAAAACGGGAAGTTGGTAATTGCAAATCCCCAATATACATTAGACTTAGATGAGGCTGAGGCATCACTACGTAAAATTCTGACATATGAAGCAAAAGAAATTATCTGCTATCACGGAGGTATCTTAATACCTTAAATAATCTGTTTTTTATCTTTAAGGCTCTTTTAGACTTTATATCATTTACTCAATTCGGAAAATACTACTCTGAATATTCTTCTAGAATCAAATTTATCTGCCTCGTAGATCTTTGTATTATTTTTATAATAGTCTCTGTAGGGGTATCCATATTGCACTCATTCCATTTGAATAACACCATATAGATACCTCCTACAATGAAATGTATCCAGTACTGATGACTCTTGCTAAGCTCTTGAACATTTTTCCCTTTCATGTAAAATCTAGCAATACACTCTGAGAATTTAGAAAGCACTTTATGTTGAAGGTCTGATTTTAGTAAAGCTGCAAAAAATTCTTCATTCTCTTGAAAAGCATTTACTAGTTGGTGTATAACCAAATCTAAAAACTGATCACCCTTTTGCTCAAAATCCAGCTCAGATTTCTCAAAAATTTCGCTTTGAATTTCATCCATTTTAGAAAGAAGTATATCATCTTTACTATCATAAATCCGGTAAAAAGATTGCCTTGCAATACCAGATTTTTCAGTAAGTTCAGTAATACTGATATCATCATAATCCTTTGATTTCATTAGTTCCAGCAAGCCCTCATAGAGCCATAACCTTGTTCGCTTTGATCGTCTGTCCTGTTTCATAAGTATACTATTGCTCCTAACTCACAAACGCATAGTTTTTTCTACATAATAGCATAAGTACATCAATATCACAATCCAATATCCCGGTGTAAGAGAAAATCGAAGTGTTGCTCTACTATTTTCTATTGACAGATGTAAACATCTCTGATATAATTCCTAAAAACAGAGACACTTGTCTCGTAAGAGACAGTTGTCCGTTTGGTTGTTATCACAAGCAACGAAATAAAAACTCCTACTGAACTTCTTGAGTTCATTGCATGTATACCTAGGGTGATCGGGGAAAACCGTTACTTTCTATTTTGTGAAATTTAAAACATGAATTATGTTTTAAAAAAATAAATTTTTTTATTTTTACAGTGAATCTTATTTTTAATAAGGGTTTCACCATATTTTAAGGAGGTAAATTATGAAATATCTAGTAACTGGATGTGATGGTCAACTTGGAGGAAGAATTGCTAAAATTATGTCAGAAAAAGTAGCACCTGAGGAATTAGTACTAGCTTGTCCTTTTCCTGAAAGACTTAACGAGGAAAAAAAAGCATATTGGAACAAATTAGGTGTTGAAGTCAGGGCTGCAAATTATGACAATAAAGAAGAAATGGTTGAAGCTTTTAGAGATATAGATAGAATATGTATTATATCAACAGTCACTATTGGCGATATACGTAGAAAACAACATAGAAATGCAGTTGACGCAGCTGTGGAAGCTGGCGTTAAACATATTACTTATACTTCATATTTAGGAGCAAGCGACCCAAAATATCAACATGTATATGTTACACCAGATCATACTTATACTGAAAGTTATATTAAAGAAAAACTAAAAAATACGGATATAAAATATAACTTTATGAGGAACAATTTTTACTTAGAAAATTTTGTTGCTGCAATTCCTGTTCTGGCAATGCTTAATAATTTTGAATGGCATACTTTAGCGCAAGAAGGTAAAGCAACATGTGTCGCTAAGGATGATAGCGCTAAACTTGCTGCTGCACTTATTCTAGGTAAAGGTGAAGATAATGTGGCGTATACTGCTTGTGGTAAAGAAGCAGTATCAATAAAAGAAATTATTGAATTAATTAATGAAATTTCGGATGCTAAATTTAAATACGTTCCAGTAGATACAGAAGGATTGTATGCATATGCTGCATCTTTAGGTATTCCAAAAGATTCAACAGGTGATTTCTCAAAATCACCATTCCCGTGGTGTGCACATGATCTTGTTACAAGTGAGCAATGCATTAAAGATGGTATGTTTAATGTAGCATCTGATGATATTGAAACAGTTACTGGTGAGGAACGTCGATCTGTTAGGGACGTTGTCAAAGAAAATAAATATATTTATGAACAAAAAATTGCAAAATGGGATGATATAAAGTAGACATTACTGTTAATCCTTGTATTTTAAAAGTGCAGTTATCCTAAATAAGTGATTTTGTATACCTGCTGCAAAGGTCAATAAATAAAATAGTATAAAAATCAGCAAAAAGGCGTGAGTGAAAGTTACTCACGTCTTTTTATATCCCAGAGGACGACCACGCATCTGGGGCTTAAAAACAGGCAAAAATATTATCTGATCGAGGACGAAAATTAAGCGAAAATATAGATGACATAGGGTGATGTTAAAAATCTAATATATTTTTCAATTAAATATAGACGTTAGAAATATTTTCCTTTATATTTGAACTAACAATAAGTTATTGTAAATATAAAATATAAGACAAATTTATTAATTAGGGGAGGTGCTATATGATATAAAAAAGGAATAAATCAACTCTTTGAAATATCAAAATCTTACTTTGAATACCAGATTAGAAAAAATCTATGGACACTGAAAAGGTTAGTAAAGTTAAAACCGTGGACTGAGTGTAGGTGACACTTATCTTGCGCTGGTGGGTATTGCAGATGTATATTTTTTTATGGATAGAAATATCAGATTTCTGAAGGATATCAGAATCAAATATCTTTTGGATGATATAGAATGAGCGACTATTTGTATGAAGTTTCTTAAGAGGAGATAATATATGACAAAAAATATTAAAAAAGCTCTTATTTCATTATTAATGACATTTATAATGGTAATTAGCTTAATTCCATTTGTGTCAACGACGGTTTTTGCATATGAAACAGGAGGAACTGATAGAGCAAGTGCAACTACTGTAACCGTTGGCTCTACTGAAGTATATACTAGAGTTGCTCCGAGGTACTACAAATTTATAGCACCCAATACGGCCACTTATACGATTTCAACGTCAGATTCAGCAGGCTATCCTAACACGGATATATTTTCAAATATCTATGAAGGGGAAATGTTTATAGCGGGCGATGATAATGATGATTATATGGGGCACATTACTTATACTGCTTCACTGATAAAAGATACAGTTTATTACATTGATGTTCAAAATTGTTCTTTTAATGATCAAACGTGTATGCTGAATATCTCTGTGGCTACCATCCCACCAACTTTAACAGCGCCAACCTTTAAAGATGAAGGTGTAGGCAGTCTCATTGTTTCTGCAAATGCAAAGGCAACTGATATTAAAAACCTAATTCATGTCAGTGACACAGACGCTGGTCAGACATTGATATGGACACAAGCTGATGTACCTGACCATGGTACACTAAGCAGTTTTGAAGGAGCAACGGCTAGCAGTGGCAGTACAGATATAACTCCGGGTGGGACTCTTACATATACACCAGCGCCAGGTTATTCTGGATTAGATAGCTTTGTTGTTCAGGTTAGTGATGGGACAGATACAGCAACTCGGACGATTAATGTAACGGTTAACTCAACAACAGGAATTGTTATAGAGCATTTTTCAGACGAAGTTATAAATACTACGAATTTCACGAACAATGGTTTTTCTTTTAACCTCACAGGGGGTCACTTTAATGTTGCGAATGTTCCTACCTATGGATGGACTGGAACAGAGCAAGATGATTTTTATGTAGATAATTATTCAAGTCTTATTCCCTCAGCAGGTATTGTCGGCTCAATTCAGATTACATCGGGAACATTTAGAGCACATAGTATTTATGTATTCCCTGGTAATACCGGCGATTATGTCAGTAATGAAGGAACCGTTATAGTTCGCGGAAAACTGGCTGATGACACAAAGTTTACAAAAACTATATCAGAATCAGATATTATTACAAATATTAATCCCTATAATGGTTTTACATATGTTGATTTAAGTGAATATAATGCCATTGCAATTAATACACTTGAATTTGAATTGACCGGCAATTTGAGATATCTTGCAATTGATGCGTTCAAACACGAGTCAACAGATTTGCCTGCCTTACCAAGCAGTAATGCAACGCTGAAAGCATCCTCAACCGTTAAGGGACAGACCGTAGCAAGCCTTGGAACACCTAATGCAGCATTAGGGTCTGAAACAGCAGGTTCTGTAACCATAACAGCGGCGAAAGCGGCAGATACCAGCAATACAGGCAGCTTTATCACTCTGTTTGAAAAGAACGATATCAACGCAACAGTGAAAGCTGTGAAGTATGCTTCCGGAGTTTCTACAGCAAACTTTGAAACGGATGCAGCTTATGCAAACGAAGCGATTACCGACGGTGATTTCTTCATCATCAAGGTAACGGCTCAGGATACAACAACTGTAAATTATTATAGGGTAAACGTAACAGTAACCCCAGCCGTTCTTGTAATTGATACGACCAATCCATCGGCGGGGACTGTCGGAACAGCATATGCAGGTCATACCTTTACAGCAACAGGTGGAACTGGTTTAAAAACCTATGCAGTAACATCGGGCACACTTCCAACTGGTTTAGCACTTGCAAGTAATGGTACTTTGAGTGGTACACCAACAGCATCTGGAAGCTTTACCTTTACAGTGACCGTAACAGATAGTGCATCAACACCGGTAACAGATAGCCATAGTTATAGTATGACGATTAACCCAGCCGTTCTTGTAATTGATACAACCAATCCATCGGCGGGGACTGTCGGAACAGCATATGCAGGTCATACATTTACAGCAACAGGCGGAACTGGTTCAAAAACCTATGCAGTAACATCGGGCACACTTCCAACCGGTTTAGCACTTGCAAGTAATGGCACTTTGAGTGGTACACCAACAGCATCTGGAAGCTTTACCTTTACAGTGACCGTAACAGATAGTGCATCAACACCGGTAACAGATAGCCATAGTTTTACAATTTCGGTAGATGTGGCAATCAGTTCTGATGCAACACTGAAATCATCTTCGACGGTTAAGGGACAGACCGTTTCAAGCCTTGGCACACCAAATCTTACCTTAGGGTCTGAAACAGCAGGTTCTGTAACCATCACAGCAGCAAAAGCAGCCGACACGAGCAATGCAGGAAGTTTTATTACCTTGTTTGATAAAAATGATACCAATGCAACGCTTAAAGTGGTAAAGTATGCATCCGGAGCGTCTACAGCAAACTTTGAGACAGACTCTGTCTATGCCAATGAAGCCTTAACAAATGGTAATTTCTTTATCATTAAAGTAACGGCACAAGATACAACAACCGTAAACTATTATAGAATGAATGTAACAGTAAACCCAGCACCAAGCAGTGGTGGAAACGGCGGGGGAAGTTCAACTAAAACACCGCAAACAGACCAAGACAAAACCATTGTTATTGTTAATGGTATAGAGCAAGATGCAGGAAAAGAAACAAAGATAACTGAAGATGGCAAATCAACAATAATCATAGAGGTTGATAATAAAGTTATTGAAAGCAAAATTAATGAAGTCATTAAGAATAACATAATCGGAACAAGCAATTTAATTCAAGTACCGGTAGCGGATACGAAGTCTGAAGTTGCAAAAGTTGAGCTGACGGGAGAAATCGTCAAGAGGTTGGAAGAGAACGCCTTTGATGTATCTGTAAAGCGTGACGACGTAGAGTATGTCATACCGGCAGAAGAATTTACCATCAGTAAAGTTGCTGAAAATCTGGGTATTGCAGAAACTGATTTGGAAGATATCAAGGTTGAGGTTAAGATTACAAAGCTGGATAATAAAGTAATTGAGAAGTACAAAGAAGTGGCGAAGAGCAATAATGCTGAACTGGTATTTCCACCTGTGTCCTTTGAAGTGGTAGCAAAAACCATCAAAGCAGATGGAACAACCGGAAAAATAGCAATCAGTAAATTCAGCAACTACGTGGAAAGAGTTTTAGAAATTCCAGATGGTGTAGACCCAAGCAAGATCACAACAGGTATTGTATTCAACCCGGATGGAACCTATAGCCATATACCGACAGAGGCTTTCCAAAAGGATGGTAAGTGGTATGTAAAATTAAATTCTTTAACCAACTCTGAATACTCGGTTATCTGGAATCCTGTTACTGTAAAATCAGTTGAAAAGCATTGGGCCAAAAATGCGGTCAATGACATGGCATCACGACTGGTTATCTTTAACCCAGAAAGTTTTGTACCAGATAAGGCAATTACAAGAGCAGACTATGCAGAATATATCATCAGATCATTGGGGCTTTATAGAGAGGGTTCAACGCATGTGAATAAATTTAAGGATGTTAGTACATCGAGCGATAGAACACTAGCTATTCTCATTGCTAGTGAATATGGTATTGTAACTGGCTATACAGATGGCACCTTTAAACCGGATGCATTGATTACTAGAGAAGAAGCTATGGCTATGTACCAGAGAAGCATGAAGGTGACCAAGCTTGTAGGAAATGATATGAACAGATATCAGAGTTATACGGACTTTACGAAGGTAAGCGGTTGGGCATCTACCTCTGTAAAAGAAGTATTGGCAGCCCATGTCTTTAATGGTACCAGTGCAACAACCATTTCACCAAAATCAAACCTGACCTATGCGGAAGCAGTACAGGCAATTAAAAATCTCTTAGTGGAATCGAAACTGATTAATAAATAATGCTTTAAAAAGGAGTGCACTGAAATATAAGAGCACTCCTTTTTAACAGAAACTTTAAAGTGGTAGTATTAGTGATTGAGTAATGAGCATTTATAAATTACTTTTTATTCGCAATAGAAGTCAAGAAATAAAAGTCTTTATGAAATATAATTTAGACATTAGGAGGTGAGAAAAATGGATGAGGTTGAAACGATTATGGCAGTACAAAGAATGCAAGAATATATAGATGATAATATTTTAAGAAGAATTACGCTAAAAGAATTAGCTGTTGCGGCAGGATATTCGCCATGGCATGCCGCAAGGGTATTTAAAGAAGTTACCGGTAAAGCACCTTTTGAGTACATTCGTGCATTAAGACTTACTAAAGCGGCATTAATACTGCGAGATAGAAATGAAAAGATAATAGATGTAGCAATGGATTTTGTGTTTGATTCTCACGAGGGGTTCACAAGAGCTTTTTCAAAGCAATTTGGGATGCCACCAAGTAAATATAGTCAATATACACCGCCAATAAAATTGTTTATGCCTCAGAAAGTTTTTGATACCTACCGAGCATTTCATAAAGGAGAGAAAATGATGAGTGAAAAAAATAATACCAAATCAGTGTTTGTACAGGTGATTGAACGTCCGGTACGAAAAGTTTTATTAAGACGAGGGAAAAAGGCAACCGAGTATTTTGCATACTGTGAGGAGGTAGGCTGTGATGTGTGGTCTGTACTTTCAAGTGTAAAAGAAGCTCTGTATGAGCCTATTGGAATGTGGCTTCCAAAACATCTTGTAAAAGAAGGAACGTCACAATATGTGCAAGGGGTAGAAGTTCCGTTAGACTACGCTAATAATATACCTGATGGATATGAACTTATTGAATTGCCACCTTGTAAACTAATGGTCTTTCAAGGTGAACCCTACAACGATGATGAGTTTATGGATGCAATCGGCGAAGTTTGGAATCATATTGAAAAGTTTGATCCTTCTATTTATGGATATCAATGGGCACCAGAAATTGCACCAAGATTTCAACTTGCACCAATGGGTTATAGAGGATACATTGAAGCACGTCCCGTTAAAGCTATAAAGTAAATAGTAGATACAAAATTATATAAAAGGTATCCCTTTTTAAGCAACCGCCACATGTTAAAATAGAGACCAATGTACATTTAAAAAATTGATGTAGATATTTTAAAATTAAACGATACCTAATAGGTATCGTTTTTAT
>JAYFPL010000172.1:0-4340 GCA_034927775.1 Anaerovorax sp.
AATTTTTCATCTCTTGATTTTCCATATGCAATACAGCCAAGTATTTTTTCTTCATCACAAATCACTTTTACATTTAATATTTCATTCGAAATCCAATCACTAAATGCAGATACCCAAAAATCTTCTCTTAAATTATCCAAATATGTTTGTGGAACCATACCTTTATATGCAGCTTTCCAACTGAGTGCATAAATGCGGCTTATATCTTCTACATCATAAATATTTCCTTCTCTGATCTTCATTCACTTACCCCCTCATGTTTTATTATAATTTCATTTTAGCATATTTTTATCTGGTAATTTACTATATTAATGCATCTTTTTATTTCTATAATAGCAACGCATCCTTCTTAATAAAAATGGGTTAGATGCCTTGATCTAACCCAAACTTTTTAGTTCTTTACTTCTTTATGCCAAACGTAAAATAGTGAAAACGTATAAAGATATTGCATTAGGAATTGCAGTATCTCTGGTTTTGAATACCAGCCAAACAACACATATAAAGGCAATCCAATAATGCCTTCTTTATGATTAAAAATTGTTTCTGATAAATCAAAAGCTTTTACTAAAAATAAATGTTCACTGGAAATTAAATTTAATGCATGCATTGCTGAAAGTCCTTCATGAATCCCATAGCCAAGTAAGAAACCTGCTTGAAGAATTAAATAACCTAGTGTTATATTAAATAGTGCTTTTAAATTAACCTTAACCAGAGAATAATTGATTAATATTGTTAATACCATAGCAGTTAATATACCTAAGAATATCGGTAAAATGGTATATTTCCCTGCGAATGTAAATATTGCAACTTCTACTCCTTCGCGAGCCACCATGACAAAAGCTATGCTGGTAATCCCAACTGCTGATAAATTTGTGCTAACTTTATTCTCAACGTTAGTCACCATGTTTCTACCATGCTTAATCATCCAGTATATAAAAGTTGTCACCAATCCTAAAGCAATAAAGCTTGCTGCGCTTTCCCACAGCTTTGCTACCTCATCCATTCTGTCAATGGCTTTAGAAAGACTGTAAAGAATACCTCCAATAGCAAGTGAAGAAGCAATCCCCATTAAAGTTCCATAATAAACGTTTTTTCTTAAATATACATTTTTGCTTTTCTTTAAATACTGAAGGATAATAACTACGATTAAGAATGCTTCTAATCCTTCTCGAAAACCCATTATATATCCTGGTAAAAATGTTTCCATTTCCAATCTCCTTTTATAAAAAATTATAATTAAATTATTTTTGAAATCTAATTTCTAATAAGAAATATGTAATGCCTCCTTCCCATTTTCAAAGTTAGTTGTAGCTAACCGCGGAGAAAAAAATACGCGACCAACTAGTTAGCCATCGCTTACTTTCAGTTTATAGTATTAATTCTGACTTGTCAAAAGGTAAATAATGGATTTTTAATTACTCGTATTTAAAAAGGATCTTATTTACTGCTTAATAAGATCCTTTTAACAAGATTTCTATAAATACAATCTCTGCATATTTTTACACTTTTAAATTCTTACCCAATTATATTTAGAATTTCAATTTCTTTGGAAAGGCCTCTTTTCGCATCAGACTCCACATTTGATCGATATAGGAAAGCGTGTAATAATTTTCATAGTAATGATAGTAGTACGCACCTTTCATCGTCATTTCATAATAGTCATCTTTTCTTTTTAATAATCCAAAAAATTTTGCAAGCCATAATTCAAAGCCATATTGATGTTCTAGTTTTACACCAAAGAACTTTTTAAACTCTTTTGAATTGATTTTTGTTGTGTATGCTGTCCAAAATAAATAATAAATCATTCGCTGTCTTAAGGTAAATCGAACCGTTAATGAAGTTGGCAATTGATTCATTTCAATTCGTTTTACATACTCTTCAATGGAAAAGGTATTAATTTTAAATTGTTTTTCAAGCAACGTTGTAGCAGAACAACCAAATCCCAAAAAATTATCCCGTGTCATTGAAGAGTATTTTTTTGTTTTAGATTTAGCAAAGGTCCATATAGAATCTCGAATATACCCTTTTCCCCTGCAATACTCTGTAATAGCATCAAGCAGCTTTCTCTTCTCCTTTGAATTCATTTTAATGACTGCACTATTCGTAAAAGAAAAGTCAATAAAAGGATAAATTGCAATATGATTTGCTCCATTTTGAAAGGCCATATCGATATCACGTTTCACTAATTCAAAAGTCTGACTCGGTAATGCAAAGATAAAATCCATCGATACCGTCTCAAATTCAACTATCTTTAATGCCTGGAACATGTTTATATAATCCGTTTTTTCTCTACCAAGAATTTGTAAAAATTCATCTTGAAATGATTGAATTCCTATGCTAATTTTTGTAATACCAGCCTCTTTTAGTATTTTTAGTTTCTGCACAGTCACATCGTTTGGATGAAGCTCAATACCGATTCCCTCCGTAATAATAAAATGTCGTTCAATCGTAGAAATTATCTCCCTTATCCGATTTGCGATTAGCGCAGGCGAACCGCCGCCAAAATATAAACTCGTTACTTCTTTTCTCTCCTGATTTGTGGCTCCAACAAGATGAATTTCTTTAATCAACGCATCTACATAATCATTTGCAAGTCTTTCTTCATATAAGACCTTACAATATGGACAAAAATCACAAATGAGTTCACAAAATGGTATATGTACATAAAGCCCTAGATGATTTGTATTTCTATATAATAATTGATTATCATATTCATTGGTAAATAAAAATGGTTTTACTGACCTTGTAAGCCACATTCTTGTAGCAGTAGTTAATAGGCTCATTTCCTCTCCTTATCCCCCTTATATGTATTGTAAATATGTCTTTAGCATTTCTAAAATTACATGAATATTTCCACTAAAAATCAATGCATACTCTGCTGCAAAAAAATAGCCGCATTTTTTACATAAGCCCGGCTCATCAACACATCTGCCACAAATAGACTGTTTCCCATTTTCTATGACAACGCATTGATAACATGGCGTTGGAAAAGTATTATTGATTAAATGTGAAAATGCACTTTTTAAGTTAAAAATCGGATACCCTTCTTTCATCATTCTTTCAATCTCTTTGCAACATTGTTCTTTTTCGAGAGAACTTAATTCCAAATCATCTGTGTCAGGATATGGTGTATGAAAATTAAAAGAGACTACCCTTATTTTTTCTTTCTTTTTTGCAACTTTGCAAACACTTTCAATCATATTCTTATTTATCTGATTGATTGCCATATACAAACAAATATTATCTGATGTTGCAGAATCAATATTTCCCATTATTGTATCATAGGTATCATCACGAATGAAATTATGCTTTTCCTTATCTCCGTCTAAACTTAGTAAAATAAGATCCGCTTCCGGTAAATCTATCTTAAAAGTTCCATTCGTTACTACATTTATAATCAGGAAACCCATTGACCTTGCCTCAATAACCAAATCTCTTATATTCTTATCTCCATCCTTCCATAAAAAAGTTTCACCGCCACAAAAAAATAAAATACGAATTCCCTGTTGGTAAAGTAACTCCATTTCTGATTTAATTTGTCTATATGGATGCATGACCCCGGTAAGGTTATTTACGGAACAATGTTTGCAAGATAGATTACACTGATCAGTTACAATAATGGTTCCAAGTATGGCTTTTTTACGATGAAATAGGATAGTACTAATACCAAATAACGAGAACCTTATTAAAGATGATAGTTTCATTTTTACCCCCATTCAATAATCTATTATTTCTATCATATTATTTTACTATATAAGTAATTCCAAAGATGCAGTTTAACACATATAGTGTAATATTACACCATATAACTCAAAAAGTAAATGACATTATAAAAATGATTAAAAAAAAGCTTCGCTGTGCGAAGCTCTCTTATTCTATAAATTAATGATACAATATTCATAACCCAATTCTGTAATAAATTTATAGATATCTTCCATGGAAATAAACAATGTTTTAGTATTATCATTGGGATGAAATGTGATAACTTTTTCTGAAAGCATATCCTTGTCCAAATAAACTTTAATATCATGTTCTGCATTATTAAGTAATCCAAATAAGGATACTGCACCCGGATAGAGGGACATTTTATCCATTAAACTCTCAGGGGAACAAAACCTCATACCTTTTTCATCTAAAAGTTCACCAAGTTTTTTAATATCCAACCGCTTTTCATCATCCATAATAATTAAATAATACGCAGATTTTTTTCGATTGCATAAAAAAAGTGTCTTAGTACGAACCCCCTTTTTACCAAGAATATAACGATCTGCATCCTCCGTTGTAAGTGCAGGAGGATGCTCTACAATTTCATAAGAAATCCCCATTTTATTTAATGCATC
>JAYFPL010000089.1:0-8579 GCA_034927775.1 Anaerovorax sp.
AAAGAGAATATCACTTTGACAAGACTTCATTTTTAGAATGCTGTATTCCAAAAGATGAAGATGCGTTTATTGAATTCGATAATACAATAGAAATCCGTACTAATTATGAATTTGGATCGGAGGTGAAAACTCTTGCAAACAGGATTAAACATGCAGATGCAAAACAAAGGAACCATAAAAGAAATAACGGATGCAGTTCGCTCCGTGATCAATGCAAGGACAGAACAGATTACAGATGATGAAGTTTTATCGCTGATTGAAGATTTTGTACTGCATGATAATCGAACACAATGGTATCCATATCTGCAGAAACAGAAGCTAACTGCGACAGTATTTAATGCCACGCGACGTGAACTTGATATTTTGCAGCCTTACGCAGATGATAATGAAGTAAGTGAAATCATGGTTAATGGTACAGAAAAAGTATTCATTGAACGAAAAGGAAGAATCGAGAAATTACCGATTTCGTTTGAGAGTAAAGAAGATTTGGAAGAAATCATTCGTCGGCTAGCGGCAAAGGTGCATCGCGAAATCAATGAATTAAATCCTATTGTTGATGCAAGGTTGGAGGATGGATCACGAATCAATGCAGTATATCGTAATGTAGCTTTGAATGGACCAATCTTAACCATTCGGAAATTTCCGAAAAAGAAAATTACAATGAAAGAACTGATAGAAAAGGGATCGATATCAGAAGAAGCCTCATTGTTTTTACAGAAGCTGGTAATAGCCGGATATAATATTTTCATCTCTGGCGGGACGAGTTCAGGGAAGACTACCTTCTTAAATGTATTGTCAGACTGCATTCCAAAAGAGGAGCGTGTAATTGTGATTGAAGATTCTGCAGAACTACAGATTACAAAGATTGATAATGTGGTTCGGATGGAAACAAGAAACGCTAACATACAAGGAAAAGGAGAAGTGTCGGTGCGTGACCTCATTAAGGCCTCTTTGCGTATGAGACCGGATCGGATTATTGTTGGTGAAGTAAGGGGAGGTGAAGTGGTAGATATGATTCAGGCAATGAATACGGGTCACGACGGTTCGTTATCAACAGGGCACGGTAATTCACCGGAGGGCATGCTTCGACGTCTAGAAGCTATGTTTTTAACGGCGGCGGAGTTTCCAATGGAAGCGATACGAAGTCAGATTATGGAAGCCATTGATATCATTGTTCATCTAGGAAGAATGCCGGATAAAACTAGAAAAGTATTACAAATCGTTGAGGTTACGGGATATAAGGATGAAAAATACATGATAAATCCTTTGTTTCAGTATCAAATCAATGCGGGTCTGATACCGACCGGAAAAAGTCTTTCTAATAAGATAAAGTTGGATATACGGGGAGTTAAGCTATGAATGTACCAAAAACATATCGTGTTTATACGTTAAACAACAAAGAAAAAAAGAAATATTATTGTTACAGTATATTAGCTTGCCTTTTTTTAGGATATTTGTTTTATAAGAGCTTTATTATAGGACTGATTTTTTGCGGACTGACAATTAAGGGAGAAGTTTTCTTTTGCAATTATCTAGCCGAAAAACGGTGTACGGAGCTTACAGAACAATTTCGGGATTTTTTGTATTCTATTTCGGCTTCTGTATCTGCTGGCCGACAAATGCCGGAAGCCTTGCAGGAAGCAAAGGAAAATCTACGTTTGATTTATTCGAGGGATGCATTGATTTGCAGAGAACTTGACTATATGGTTAGAAGTATTTTTGAAAGCAAGTTACCCGTGGAACTTATATTAAGAGATTTTGCAAAACGTACAGAATTGCCTGATATATGTCAGTTTGTAGAAGTATATTGTATTTGCAAGACAACCGGTGGGGACTTACAGAGAGTCATTGAAAAAACAGTTAATATTATGATTGATAAAATGAATATTAACCGTGAAATACGAGTATTGACAGTACAAAAACGTTTAGAATCCCATATATTGACGTTAATTCCTTTAGCTATCATTGCTTTTCTTAATGTAGTGTCGCCAGGTTATTTAAAAGTACTTTATATAACCTTACAAGGCAGAATCTTAATGACTGCTTCTCTATTTGGTATTGGAGGCGCCTATGCATGGAGCATGAAGCTTACGAAAATTGAATTACATTAATAAAATAATACTAAAGCTTTTAGAAAAATTACCGGATTGGTGCACAGGAAAAAAAGAAGTTTATGAAGCCGGGTTTCGAACAAAGTATGGAAATAAAGATTTTACGTATCAAATACAAAAAGAAAAAACTTATCAACTTAAATGTTATTTGGTTATTGTTTTACTATTGTTTTTATTAATGTTTGTTTTTGGTATAAAGTCTTTATGGATACAAAATAAAGCACTGCAAAGTTTAACTCGGCCGGATTATGGAACAAACGCCGGTATTATTTCACTTAAAGCAGAGGTTATACATGGAGAGGAAACTTTTCATAAAAAAGTTACATTACGAGTGCGACCTCAAAGCTTAACGGAATTTCAAAAGAAAGCATTACTTGAAGATTGTAAAAATAGGCTCACAAAAGAGATACTCGGAAAAAATAAAGATTCAGATCATGTAATTCACAATTTGAATTTAAAAAGAGAAGACAATCGATATCCTATACATATTGATTGGAGTTCCAATCGACCACGATTCCTAGAAGAGGATGGCACCATACATAGAATCGCTTTAAATAAACCTGTGCAAGTCGATTTAATAGCAAAGATTACTTTACAGAATTGTGAAGAAGAACAAATATATAAAATTACGATTCTTCCTCCACAGAAGGATAAGGAATTAGAAGAAGAATTAAAAGGTGCATTGGAGGAAGTTTCGCAGGAGTTAAACAATAATACCTATGGACAAGAGCTATCTTTGCCTTCTAAGTTAACGAAAGATACGTCGCTTAGATGGTATGTGAAAAATAGTATGCCGATTTTTCCATTGCTTGCAATGACATTGCTGTTAATGCTGCTGATTTATAAAAGAAGGTATTTTCGCATGGAAAGAGAGCTTCAAAAGTATCGAGATTCTATGAGAAGAGAATATCCTGATTTTATTAACAAAGTGGTTTTATTATTAAATGCAGGTCTTGTGATTACTACGGCATTAGAACGTATTGCATCGGATGCAAAAGGTAAAAAAGATCACCCTTTAATGGAGGCAATTGGAGAAATCTCTGATAATGTCAGAGAATCCAATGCTTCCTTCTCAAAAGAACTAAAAATGTTCGCAAGAAGAAGTGGAATGAGGGAGTTAATGAGATTTGCTGCAATTGTATACGACAATCTAGATAAAGGGAGTTCTTTGGTCGAAAAACTTGAAGCAGAAGGTGAACTTCTTTGGATGGCCAGAAAGAAACATGCGGAAGAAGAAGGAAGAAAAGCGGAAACGAAGTTAATAATGCCATTGATGGTTTTACTCTTAATATTGGTGATTATTACGATTTCACCAGTATTAATACAAATTTAAAAAGGAGGAAAAGGATATGAATCGATTAATTGGAAAGTGGTGTGAATTACAGTGTAAAATGATTCATCCTAACAAAAAAGGAATGGAAATGGTTCAAGTGGCGATTCTTGTCGCGATTGCAGTAGGGTTGGGTTTGATTTTCAAGGAAAGAATCGGTGCATTTATAACGAAAACTTTTGATGGATTGATGAACAGTGGTTTTTGAAGCATTGCATTCAAAGAAAGGTGGAACACTGGTTGAAGCTGCTTTGGTTTGGCCATTTATAATTCTTTCTGTTTTAGCAGTACTTACTATAATGATTTGCCTATTTTCGGAAAGTGTTATTTTGTCTTGTGCGCATATGAGCCTTAGAGAAGTTGCAGGGCAGTGGACACAAACAGTTTCTTTGTCTGAAGAGCTTCCGATATTTCAGGATATGCTTTCTTCAAAGGATGTACCAAAGAGATTGCAAATCGAAGAGGAATCCTGGATGAACCAAAGTAGAATTCCTATTCCGAGAGAAACGGTTGAAGGAGGTTTTGTCTTTTATTGTTTATATCCTAATTTATCTTTATGTATTAATAAAAATTATGGTGGATTTGGATTATTAAAGGAACGATACAAAAAGGAAATACATTGCCATTACCAGTGTACGAATGAAGCTCAATTAATTCGTAATTGGGACTATGCATTTGAAGTAATAGATGAGGTGAGAAAACAATGATAATAAGTAAGAAAGGAAGTACATCTGTTTTTTTAATGATGACATTTATAAGCATTCTGCTTGTAATAGTAATGCTAACCGAAGTCGTCTCATCTACTGCAGCACGAAGTTATGCAATGGCAATTGTAGAATTAGCTGGAAGATCGACATTGTCAAATTATAATCTTGCTTTAAAAGAAGACTATGGATTATTTGGTATGTTAATGGATGAAACAGAGCTGAAGGACGAATTTTTATATTATGCGAAACAGACAATGCAACCAAATTCTATTTCTAAAAATAGAGTTAGACTTTTAAATTTGCAGCTTAAAAATGTGGAAATTGAGTGCGATGAATATTCCTTAACTAATTGTAAAGTCTTTGAAAAACAAGTAATGGATTATATGAAATACAGAGCCCTAGGTAATGTTTTAATGGATTTGAATGGTAAAAAAGCACAGGAACTTCTTAGTCGGAAGCAGGATGACGTTGACGATTTGGTTAAAGGAACAAAAGAACTTGAAAATGCAACGCAACTTATGCAAAAGATAAAACCTATTTTATCACGATATGAGAATGATTTAGATAAAACTAAAAAATTAGAAAAGTCTTTTCAACGTTGGCAGAAATTAAAAAATTCTGATGATGAAAATAGCGCTAAGGAAGCGAGTATACTGGAAAAACACCTATTCAGAGAATGGTCAAAAATACAAAAGATATTTCGATCCATAGAAAGTCAAATTGATGAAGTTTATTATTATTATGGAGATGGTGTTTTATTTGGGGAAAGCGGAAAAAATATAATACAGCAAATAGAAAGCATAAGGGAAGAAATTACATTTTTTTTATCAATTTCTGTAGATAATTTAAATGATGTATTTTTAAAGCTTAAAGAAGAAGAAGGTAAAACAAAACGGTGCAATTTAAATCGGCAAATTCAAAGCTATTCAAATTTAAAAAAAGACGATAAAGAAAAAGAGACAAAATGTCTTAAAAATGAAGCGGTTATTTTTTATTTGCCATCACAACAAATGGAGCAGGGAAGTTGGAGTTTTTGTGGTCTTCAATCGATTACAGACCAAGCAGATTTTTTATCGGAGGCAAGAAATCAATTTCTGTTAAATCAATATATTTTTCATATGTTTTCAACACAAATGACTAAAAATTGTAAGAAGGAAACTTTTTTTCAAAATGAAGTAGAATATCTTTTGTTTGGTGAATTTCAGGATGCAAAAAACAAAAGAAAAGCAGAGCAATGTATTTTCGGAGTACGTGCAGCAGCAAATTTAGTTTATTTATATAGCAACACTCAAAAACAAAGAGAGTTAGCAGCTGCTGCAGCAAGTATCACCCCAGGACCGGAAGCTGTGATTACACAATGTGTATTAGCCACCCTTTGGAGTTGTGCGGAAGCACGAAATGATTTAAACATATTACTGGAAGCAGGTAGTATTCCATTTTTTAAAAGTGATAATTCTTGGGCACTTACTCTAGATTCCGTTTTATCCGGTCGCAACAATAAGACTGTAGATAAAAAAGCGCCAAACGGATTAAATTATAATCAATATTTAAGTTTGTTTCTCTATTGCTCGCGAAAGGAACCGATTCTTATTCGTATGATGGATTTGATTCAAATTAATCTGCAAGGACGCTATGACAGAGAGTTTCTAATTTGTAATTGCAAAGGAGGGTTTCTTTTTCATGGAGAGGTATGGAAAAAAAGCATTTTAGGAGAACCAAAAATGATAGGGGTAATCCGTAAAGGGAGGATGGTTATGAGTTATGTTTATTAAAACTCATAGCAAAAAGGCTTATGTTATTGTAGAGGCGGCAATTTTTTTGCCGATTTTTATCATAGCACTTGTTACGATTGGTTATATATTACGTGGTATCGGAACGACAGAAACAGTAATGCATTGCCTTTCAAATCAAGGACGTAAACTATGTATAGAAGGTTATATAAAAAACAAAAATTATGATGAACTTTTAAAAACAGAGAATACACCCCATTCTGAGAATTTAAAAAAAATGACATCGGAATGGGTTTCTCAAGAAACATTATTTTGGCGTGTGCAGCGCCAACTTAGTGAAGAAACCGGAAATTGGGTTCAAAATTTAGATTTAGTTCAATTTAAAGAAAATTACGAGCAAGATGGAAGAAATGGATTAATAAAAGCTTCTTTTCAGTATAATATGACTATTCCCGTACCGCGTATGTTTGTTTCAAAAATGAATTTTCAGGAAAACATTGTTGTACGTTCTTTTATCGGAAGAGATTCTTTCGGAGAAGCCAGAAGTTTTTCTGATATGGAGAGAAAAAAAGATACATATACGGTATATGTTTTTCCAAGAGCAGGTGAGCGATATCATAATAAGAATTGCAGGATATTACGAGAGACAGCAAAGAAAATAATTTTAAGTACAAAAGTAAAGAAAAAGTATAAACCTTGCAAAGTTTGCCATCCACAATCATTACCAATTGGAAGTATGGTGTATGTTTTCGAGGAAAGCGGTCGAGTATATCATAGAGGAAACTGTACTTCGGTAGATCGTTTTTTTGTACCTATCGAAAATGATGAAGCAGAGAGAAAAGGGTATACCCCTTGTCATATTTGCGGAGGTGAATCAAATTGATAGTTTGGAAAGGAAAAGAGGCAATAATCGAAATGATAAATGGAAAAAGAAGAATAAAATTAGAGATACCTAAAAGTACCATTCCTTTTTATCAAAAAGAAATTTTAAGCTTATCCTCTACAGGTTTTTTTTTACCAATGAAGTTTGTATTCTTGGAAGAAGTTTGCCAAATTTATTATGATTGTTCGAAACGGGTCTCCTTAGAGCAATACTTAAAAGCTAAAAGAGAAAATGGAATTTTCTCTTTTGTCGAGCAGGGAATCCGACTTCTAGAACATTTTCTTGGACAAATACAGCAAGGAGAAAATCATTTATTATTTTTAGAGGATTATCAATTATCTTTCGAATTACTTTTTGTAAATGAGAAGGAGCAAAAAGTAGAGCTATTATTTTTACCAAAGGAAAAGATGATAGACTTTTCGGAAGAGTGGAAAAATATATTGACTAAAATAGAGCAAATTATGAACGATAAACAATGGAGTGTCTACAGTCAAAAATTGATTTTTCTTCAAATGGAACATAATTTTGGAATAGAAGAACTTTTATTTTGTTTGAGGGATATGAGAGGGCAGATTTGTTATTCATAAATTAAAAACACATAAAAAGCCGGGCTGAAAGCCCGGCTTTGCTTGTTGATGTAAATTGTAAACTATCTATCATTTCTGAATTGTCTACGTTCGTTTTTCTTTGAATCTCTACATTCTTTACATCTTTTTGGTTCGTTGTCAAAACCTTTTTCTTTGTAAAATTCCTGTTCACCTACAGTAAAAATAAATTCTTTTCCGCAGTCTTGACATACGATTGTTTTGTCTTCCATTGATTTCCCTCCAGAATAATAAAAAAAAAATAAACCAGCAATATTTAAATAAACTCATGGGGGCGATTTTCCAAAAAGATGATCGATCGAACCATTGGCATTTAAATATCTTATTGGTAGTATAACCTATTTAGCAAAAACTGTCTATAAATTTTTTGAAAAATCTTTAAATTTTAATGAAGAATAAATATTTTTACTATTCGTATTATTTTTTTTTGAATAACACTTTGACTGACAACCGTACAAGCTATATAATATATAAGATTATACACTCATAATTCTTTATAAAAAGAAAGAAATGAGGGAGGAGGACTGTCTTTATATGGATAATAATGCAATCATTCAAATAAAAAATCTTACAAAAATATATAAAGGCCGATCATCTGAAGTAAAGGCTTTGGATGGAATCGATTTAACCATTCATCGTGGGGATATTTTTGGAATCATTGGTATGAGCGGAGCGGGAAAGAGTACTCTGGTCCGATGTATGAATTTATTGGAACGACCAACTTCCGGAGAGATTTTGTTTAACGGTATTAATTTAGCTACTCTGAATGATCAAAATCTTCGATTGGCAAGACAAGAAATTGGTATGATTTTTCAGCAATTTAATTTGCTGATGCAGCGAACAGTAGAAAAAAATATTTTATTTCCTATGGAAATTGCTGGAATTGATCATGCAACGGCTAAAAAACGTGTGGATGAACTATTAAAAATTGTTGATTTATCGGATAAAAAACATGCTTATCCGGCACAGCTTTCCGGAGGACAAAAACAGCGAGTTGCGATTGCGAGGGCACTGGCCACCAATCCTAAGGTTTTACTATGTGATGAGGCAACAAGTGCATTAGATCCTAAGACGACACGGTCTATTTTATCTTTACTAAAGGATATTAATCAACGACTACGTATTACCATTGTAATCATCACGCATGAAATGAGTGTCATTGAAGAAATCTGCAGTCATGTTGCAATTATTGATCAAAGTAAAATTGCAGAAG
>JAYFPL010000118.1:0-1759 GCA_034927775.1 Anaerovorax sp.
ATATTCAATTGCAGATGAAATGGCAGAAGAGAAGATCATTGAAGCAATTATTCCAGGAAAAAAGAAACCATCTTCAGCGCCGGGAGGCGTTCGAGGACCGTTTGATTTTATCATGGGAGGATTTCAACAGCCTTCAAGCCAATCTACTCTTCCGGTACAAGATAGCAAGGATCAGGAAATAGGCGACGTAGAGCTTGCGAGGGAGCAGGTTAGACAGCAGCTTCGACAGGGGCTTTTAGAAGAACAATTTATTGAAATTGAGGTAGCGGAATCTCAGAAGGGTATGAACCAATTAGATTTGGGCAATGAGGGTGCAAGTATCTCCATTGGCAATATCTTTGGTGATATGATGCCGAAAAAGAAAAAGAAAAAGAATGTTCGTGTGAAGGATGCAAGAAAAATATTAAGAGAGCAAGAAGCACAAAATTTAATCGATATGGATCAAGTAACATCGGAGGCTTTGGAAAATGCAGAGCAAAACGGGATTATTTTTATTGATGAAATTGATAAAATTGCTTCTGGTTCCGGTTATAAATCCGGTGCAGATGTTTCAAGAGAAGGTGTTCAGAGAGACATACTTCCTATCGTAGAAGGCAGTGTTGTAAATACAAAATACGGTCCTTTAAAAACAGATCATATTTTATTTATCGGTGCAGGTGCATTCCACATTGCGAAGCCGACGGATTTAATTCCGGAATTGCAAGGCAGATTCCCAATTCGTGTGGAATTAGAGAATTTAACAAAAGAAGCTTTTATACAAATTTTGACGGTGCCGGAAAATGCTCTTTTAAAGCAGCATAAAATGCTTTTAGAGACAGAAGGTATTAAAGTAGATTTTACCGACGATGCAGTAGAAGAGATTGCTACGATTGCGCATTTAACAAATGAGCAGACAGAAAACATTGGTGCAAGAAGACTTCATACCATAATGGAAAAATTATTGGAAGACATTTCATTTAATATTCCAGACATGGAAGAGGGAGAGATTGTGATTGATGCAAAATATGTAAAGGAAAAATTTGCTGATCGAATTCATGAAGATGATATTGATCGATATATTTTATAGAGTATAATGAATAAAAGATAGAATTTTTCGAATAATATAAAAAAACGTTTTACTTTATAAAAATTTCCCGTTATAATGTTTTCAACCCTATAAAATAATAAGGATAAAGGTAAGTAAAAGACCCAAGAAAAAACGTACTAGAATGGAGGATAATTATGGGAAAAACTTTGTTGGAAAAAATAAGAAAATTAAATTGGATGTTACAGGAAAGTGTAGAGGGTGCATTTTCATTTAATGAATTGTGTGAAATATTAAGTGATCTTTTAGATGGAAATGTATACGTTGCCAGTCGTAAAGGAAAGGTCATCGGTGTACACTATAAGGATCGTATTGACAGTTCTACGATTAAGGATGCTGTTACAGGTAGTGAAACATTTCCGGCTGAATACAATGAAGCATTACTTTCAATACATGAAACCCAGTGTAATTTAAAAGATGAGGAAGTTTTAGAAATCTTTAAATATGACTATGATACAGCAGATAAGCTTCATACAATCATTCCTATTTTTGGTGGCAAGCAAAGACAGGGTACTTTAATCGTAGCGAGATATGAACCTGAATTTGGTGATGAGGATATCATTTTAGGTGAATATGGTGCAACTGTTGTTGGACTGGAAATTCAAAGAAGAAAAGCCATTGAAGCAGAGGAAGAAGAAAGAAAGAGAAGTGTAGTCCGTATGGCTATTGGTACTT
>JAYFPL010000225.1:0-29409 GCA_034927775.1 Anaerovorax sp.
GGAAGGCACAAGGTCTGTCCGTGGGCTTAGTTCCTACCATGGGATTTTTACACGAAGGTCATAAAAGTTTAATTGAGAGAGCAGTAAAAGAAAACGATCGAGTCGTCGTAAGTGATTTTGTCAATCCAACACAGTTTGGCCCAAAAGAAGACCTTGCAGCCTATCCACGCGACTTGAATTGGGACAGTCAACTCTGCGAGCAAGCAGGCGCTTCCCTTTTGTTTTATCCGTCTGCTGAGGAAATGTATGCTTCTGATTACACTACCTATGTCAATATGGAAGTACTCGGTGAAGAACTATGCGGAAAAAGCCGTCCCGGTCATTTCCGTGGTGTTTGTACCATTGTTACAAAGCTGTTCCACATTATAACACCGAATCGTGCTTATTTTGGAAAAAAAGATGCACAGCAATTGGCAATCATCCAGCGAATGGTTCGAGATTTAAATTTTGACATTGAAATCATCGGCTGCCCTATTATCCGCGAAGAAGATGGACTCGCCAAAAGTTCTCGAAATACTTATCTTAATTCAGAAGAAAGAAAAGCTGCACTCATACTCTCCCAAGCGCTTTCTCTTGGAAAACAGTGTCTAGTGCAGGGAGAAACGAATACCGAGTCCCTAATTACCACTATGACAGATTGGATTAAAAAAGAACCCCTGGCTAAAATTGACTACATTAACATTGTAGACAGTTCTTCCATGCAGCCAGTTAAAATCGTTAATCGCCCTGTATTATGTGCTATGGCTGTATATATTGGAAAAACTCGTTTAATTGATAATTTTTATTGGCCAGAATAGAAAGGAAGGAAAAGATGAACCTAACCATGTTAAAAGGCAAAATTCATCGAGCAACTGTAAAACAAGCAGAATTAAACTATGTAGGGAGCATCACCGTTGATGCTGATTTGCTTGATGCCGCAAATATTTTAGAATATGAGATGGTCCAAATTGTAGACATTAATAATGGTAATCGTTTTGAAACTTATACTATTTCCGGAGAGCGAGGTTCCGGTATGATTTGCTTAAATGGAGCTGCCGCCCGTTGCGTACAGCCCGGAGATAAAATAATTATTATGTGTTACTGCCAGCTCAATCAAACCGAAGCAAAAGAACATAAGCCACATGTTGTATTTGTAGATGATGAAAACAAAATAAAACAATGTTCCCGTTATGAAGCACACGGTGAAATTAAGTAATAAAATTCAGGCTGACATTTCGTTTAGAATTGTCAGCCTTAATTTTTTGTATCACCTATTATTCTTTTGGTTTGTCTTTCTGCATCGTACCGCGAGGATGCTCCGGAGGTGCATAAATTGTAACCAACTTAATCGGTATATCACCCGTGTTAATTATGTTATGCCATTTACCAGCAGGGATTATAATAGCATATTCTTCATAAAAACTCGTTTCGTAATCTAAATCATCTTTTGTATCACCCATCTTTACCATTCCCTTTCCATCTTCAATAAGTATAAATTGATCCAGCTCAGGATGTTCCTCCAAACCAATATCCTCTCCCGGCAAAATACTCATTAAGACAACCTGTAGGTGCTCTCCGGTCCATAAAGCAGAGCGAAAATTATCATTAAATTCTGAAATCGTTTCAAGATTTGCAACATATGGTTCCGGACCATAATCCATGATCATCGGATTCATTTTACTCATTCCTTTCTAAATTTATATAACTTATCATATGCTTCTATTTCTTAGATGTTGTCTTACAATTTATTTCTTCCGACAAAGACTGTCATGCATTGTTTTATCTTGACAAAATGAGGGTATTAAGAGTATTATGTTAGCAGACGCTAACATCCATAGAAAGGGATTCACATATGAAATTAAATGAACTTAAAGTAGGCACTTCCGGTGTTGTTCGTAAAATCGGCGGAGAAGGGGCCCTACGAAGAAGATTATTAGATATGGGCATTACCCCCAATACAAAAATAATGATACGTAAGGTCGCTCCAATGGGTGACCCGATTGAACTGCATTTACGCAGTTATGAATTGACCATCCGATTGGATGATGCAAAAAAAATTGAAGTGGAGGAACTGTCATCATGAATAACAGCACCACTCTAAAAATCGCTTTGATTGGCAATCCAAATTGCGGAAAAACCACCCTGTTTAATCAATTAACCGGGAGCAATCAGCATGTCGGGAATTTCCCCGGTGTAACAGTAGAAAAAAAAGAAGGAAGCATTCGTAAGCATAAGGGCGTTACGGTCATTGATTTACCCGGTATTTACTCCCTGTCACCATACACTGCCGAAGAGGTAGTTACAAGAGACTATTTATTACAAGAAAAACCAGATTGTATTATCAATATCATTGATGCAACCAGCATTGAACGAAACTTATACCTGACTCTGCAATTAATGGAATTGGACCTTCCAATGGTTTTGGCCTTAAACATGATGGATGAAGTTCGTGCCAGCGGGGCTTCTATTGATATTTCAAAATTGCAGGAAGAATTGGGTATTCCTGTGGTTCCTATTTCTGCCAGTAAAAATGAAGGGACCGAAGAGCTGACTCTTCGAACAATTAAAATTGCAGAACAACAGCAACGTCCAAAAAAACTTGATTTTTGTAAGGGCTATGTTCATACTGCCATTCATTCCATTGCACATCTTATTGTGGATGAAGCAAAAGAAGCAGGACTTCCTCTTCGCTTTGCTGCAACAAAAATGGTAGAGGGCGACGAACCGGTTATGACTGCACTAAAGCTGATGGAACCGGAAATTGATATCATTGGGCATATAGTAGATGATATGGAATCACACCTAAATACAGACCGTGAAGCTGCTATGGCTGATATGCGCTATGCCTATATCGAAAAGGTTTGCGCTGCCACCATAGTAAAAGCCGGTGAAACGAAGGAACACTTGCGTTCTGTAAAAATTGACAATATTCTAACACATAAATATTTCGCCATTCCTATTTTTCTAGGAATTATGTTACTGGTATTTTGGCTGACATTTGGTCTATTTGGTGCAGCATTAAGCAAATTACTAGCTATGGGGATTGATGAATTCACTGCTCTTACCAGTCAAGCAATGCAGTCGGCTGGCGTAAGCCCAGCACTTCATTCTTTAGTAATAGACGGTGTTTTCGTCGGTGTTGGAAGTGTACTTTCCTTCCTTCCAACGATTGTTATCCTATTTTGCTTTCTCTCCATTTTGGAAGATAGCGGATATATGGCTCGCGTCGCCTTTGTCATGGACAAATTGCTGCGTAAAATAGGGCTTTCCGGTCGTTCTTTTGTACCTATGCTGATTGGTTTCGGCTGTTCGGTCCCTGCTATTATGGCAACCAGAACGCTTCCAAGTGAAAGAGATCGAAAAATGACAATCCTCTTAACCCCATTTATGTCATGCAGTGCTAAACTTCCGATTTATGCAACCTTTACTTCTGCTTTTTTCAGTGAATACAAAGCGTTAGTTATGTTTTCACTTTATGTAATGGGTATTATAGTAGGTATTCTCTATGGCCTGTTTTTACAGAAAACCATTTATAAAGGCAAACCGGTTCCATTTGTTATGGAACTTCCTTCATACCGGTTCCCTGCACCCAAAACGGTACTGCTGCATATGTGGGAAAAAGCAAAAGATTTTCTAATTAAAGCATTTACCATTATATTTATAGCTACAATCATTATCTGGGTACTGCAAAGCTTTGACTTTGGGTTTAATATGGTAACGGATAGTCAAAACAGTATGCTAGCTTCTCTTGGAAAATTAATTGCACCGATTTTTAAACCATTGGGCTTTGCGGATTGGAGAGCCGCAACGGCTCTTATCACAGGATTAACTGCAAAAGAAGCTGTAATCAGTACCTTTGCCGTTTTAATGAATGCAAGTGATACAAGTGCTGTAATTTCTATGCTGTCTGAAGTATTTACACCACTTCAAGCCTTTTCTTTCCTCACATTCTGCCTACTTTATATGCCATGTGTCGCAGCAATGGCGGCAGTAAAAAGAGAGATGGGCGGTTACCGTATTGCATTAGCAGCAATGACATTTCAAACAATCATTGCTTGGATCTCTGCTTTTGTTGTCTATCAGGTAGGATTATTTATTTTTTAAAATAATTTTTTTCAAAATTATCCATAATTTTTATTACTTTTAAGTTATAATTATATGGAGTAAGGTTAAAATTCGTTGACCATACTAAAAAAAGTAAATATATTCTTTATATTTGTTTTCAGTAAAATGTCTGTCTAAAAGCAGAAGAAAAATTGATAGAAAAGTGAGGGAGTTTTATATGGAAAGAATGGTCGGAACCGTCGTTCGTGGATTGCGTGCGCCAATTATCCGAGAAGGGGATGATTTAGAATCAATTGTTGTAGATACTGTAACGAAGGCTTCAGAAGCGGAAGGATTTACGTTACGCGATAAGGATGTTGTTGCAATCACAGAGGCAGTTGTCGCAAGAGCACAAGGAAACTATGCTACCACAGAACAATTGGCTTTGGATGTAAAAACGAAATTAGGTGGAGAAACCATTGGTGTTATATTCCCAATTCTTAGTAGAAATCGCTTTGCAATCTGTTTAAGAGGCATTGCAAAAGGAGCAAAAAAAGTAGTATTAATGCTTAGCTATCCAAGTGATGAAGTTGGTAACCATCTAATTGATATAGACAAACTGGATGAAAAAGGAATTGATCCTTACACGGATGTTCTAACTCAAGAACAGTTTGAAACGCTTTTCGGTCAATCAAAACATACGTTTACCGGTATGGATTATGTCAATTACTATAAAGGTTTAATTGAAGAAGAAGGTGCAGAGGCAGAAGTTATTTTTTCAAATAATCCAAGAACTATATTAAATTATACGAAGAAAGTATTAACCTGTGATATTCATACAAGAGCACGTACGAAACGTTTACTAAAGGAAGCCGGTGGTGAAATCATCTTAGGTATGGATGACCTTTTGACCAGCAGTGTGGATGGAAGCGGTTATAATACAAATTATGGTATTCTGGGTTCCAACAAATCAACTGAGACTACCATTAAATTATTTCCAAACGATTGTACTTCCTTTGTAAATGGTATTCAGAAAAAGCTGCTTGAAGCAACCGGAAAAACCATTGAAGTTATGGTATACGGCGATGGTGCATTTAAAGATCCTGTAGGCAAAATTTGGGAACTTGCAGATCCAGTTGTATCGCCGGGATATACCGCTGGACTGGAAGGTACACCAAACGAATTAAAGCTAAAATATCTTGCTGATAATGATTTTGCCCATTTATCCGGAGATGAATTAAAGAAAGCCATCTCTGAATGTATTAAGAAAAAAGACAATGATCTGAAAGAGTCGATGCTTTCACAAGGAACAACTCCAAGAAGATTGACAGATCTGATTGGTTCCCTTTGTGATTTAACTTCAGGAAGCGGAGACAAAGGAACGCCAATTGTTTACATTCAAGGATACTTTGATAACTATACAAAATAAGCAGATAAAAAAACAGGGAAAAATATTTCCCTGTTTTTTATTTAAAATGAATTTGAATAATATTGATTTGAATTATAAATCTATTTTTTCATCCTCTTTTGAAAAATATTCTTTTGATAATTTTACAACAACCGGACTCAAAAGCAATAATGCAATTAAATTTGGAATTGCCATTAATCCATTTGCAGTATCTGCCAATGCCCATACAAATTCTAATCCACCCATTGATCCTATAACAATAAAGATAACCCACGTAATACGAATTGGAAGTACCGATTTTGCTCCAAACAGGTAATCTGCAGATTTTTCACAATAATAATTTGCAGAGATCAAACAGGAATATCCAAATAATATTGCAGAAATCATAACAATGTAGCTTCCAATTGAACCCGGCAAGGTCATCTCAAACGCCTTCATTGTTAATTCTGCACCTGATATTCCACTCGTCCACGCACCTGAAATAATAATAACAAGTCCGGTAATCGTTGCAATGATAATCGTATCGATAAATACTTCAATTGCACCCCAGATTCCCTGTTCTACCGGATGAGAAACCTGTGCACTGCTATGAATAATCGGTGAACTTCCCATACCTGCTTCATTGGAAAACAATCCTCTTGCCATACCAATCGTAATCATTCGCATAACCGTAGCACCTGTAAAACCCCCAACCGCACTCGGTGCATTAAACGCTCCTTTGAAAATTTCAGCAAATGCACTCGGAATTTCTTGGAAGTTAAAAATCAGAACAGCAATTCCTGCCAAAATATAAAGTCCTGCCATAAATGGAGTTAAAACCTGACACACCTCTCCAATTCTTTGGATACCACCTAAAATTACAATTGCTGTTAATATCGCAAATACAACACCTGTTATAATTGGAGCAATTCCCCATTGTGCTTGAACCGATAAACAAATGGTATTTGTATCTACAATTGCACCAATAACAAAATAAGCGATAATAACCATAATACTGAAAAAGACTGCCATCCACTTTTGTTTTAATCCTTTTTCAATGTAGTACATAGCACCGCCTGCAAAAGTGCCATTTTCCCTTTTTTCTCTGTAATGAATACCTAAGGTTATTTCGGAAAATTTTGTAGCCATACCGAAGAAAGCAGCTACCCACATCCAAAACAATGCCCCAGGCCCTCCAATGGAAATTGCCGTAGCAACACCAGCAATGTTCCCTGTTCCGACAACTGCCGCAATGGAAGTTAACCCTGCTTGCCCAGAGCTGATATCTCCATCCCCATTTTCTGATTTCGCAAACGCTTTACCAATGGTATGCTTATAGATATAACTAAATCGAAAAATTTGTAAAAATCCTAATCGAATGCTTAAATATAAGCCGACACCTACTAACAAAAAAACCATGTATGGGCCCCAAACCCAATCATTAATCTTCCCATTTACTTCATTAATAAAATCCATACCTTTACTCCTCCTTGCTTAAAAATACAATGATGCCTGTTACAAAAACGATCTTCGTCGCTTTTGTTATTTATATAAGAAGCAAATATTATGCCAAACAGTAATTTATTCATTTTTAGGCGAAACGAACTATCAAAAACAGAAAAAACAGTGAAATTTATTTCACTTTACGAAAAATATTTCACTGTTTTGTGTAATTTATTTCTTTTTAATTCTTTAAATTGTACTCTGCAATCTTATTCCATAATTGCCGTTTTGTAATTCCTAAAAAAACTGCGGTTTTTGAAATATTTGAATCATACTTCTTCAAAGCTTTCGCAATATAATCTGCCTCAAATTCAGAACGAGCATCTCGTAGAGTTTGTGTCAATGATGCTTGCTGTTTTATTCCCTGTGTTTCCTGCTGCAATGGAGGTAAAATGTCCTTTGCACGAATGGTTCCTTCTTCACTTAATGCAACCAGCCGTTCCAAAATATTTTTTAACTCTCTGATATTACCTGGGTAATCATACTGCATTAGAAAGTTTCTCACACCCTCTTCTATTTTTATTATTTTCTTTTTTTGCTCTCTTTGAATTTTATCCAGGAAAAATGAAATCAGGCGTTCTAAATCCTCCTTACGCTGACGCAAAGGTGGTATTGTAATTGTTAACGTATTAATACGGTATAAAAAATCTTCACGGAAATTTCCTTTTTGTATTTCTTCTTCTAAATTTTTATTAGTAGCAGAAATCAAACGAAGATCCAAATCAATGGACTTATTGCTTCCCACTCTCTCAATTTTCCAAGTTTCTAGTACACGAAGAAGTTTTCCTTGTGTGGCGAGCGGTAAGTCTCCGATTTCATCCAAAAATATGGTCCCATAATTGGCTTCTTCAAATCGCCCGATTCGTTTACTGGTAGCCCCTGTAAATGCTCCTTTTTCATGCCCGAAAAGCTCGGATTCTATCATACCCTCAGAAAACACCTGACAATTTACAGGTATAAAATGATTCTCACTTCGATTGCTTAAACGATGTATAAATTGAGCAAATATTTCCTTTCCAACACCGGATTCGCCTAATAACAAAACATTAATGTTGGAATCTGCTGCTTTTTTACAAACTTCCAGCACTTTTTTTACTTCTTCATTTTTGGTATCTATAAATATTTCAGGCGATGATGCTTGCTGTCTTAATATTTCATTAGACTTTTTTAATGTCCTGATTTCAGCAATTCGATTAATATCAATCAAAAGTGCTTCCGGATCACTGCTCTTTACAAAATATCCTATTGCACCATGCTTCATCGCTTCTACGGCAGTTTCAATGCTTCCATAAGCAGTTGCAATCATAATATCAATTTCCGGGTCATAATTCTTCACCATTTGTATCAATTCTAGACCATCAATGTTCGGCATTTTTAAATCCGTTAATACAAGATTAATTTCATTATTCTTTATATAGTCCATTGCCGTAAGTGCGTTCGAACAACAGAAAACTCGATATCCGTTTTCCCTTAAAATTAATGAAAATACCGTCTGGTACTCTACTTCATCATCTACTACTAAAATATGAAAACTTTTGTTAATGTTCATATGAGTAATCCTCTCCTGCAACATCTCTTACCGGAATGGTTAATTCAAATACGGTTCCTTTGCCCAAGCAACTCTCTACCTGCATCATCCCATTCATATTTTCCAATTCAAAGCTAACGATATAAAGTCCTAAGCCGGTTCCATTGTCTTTCGTCGTGAAAAAGGGATTAAAAATGTTTTCCAACTTACTCTCTTCTATTCCACATCCATTGTCCTGTACTTTAATCCGTACCGTATCATCTATTCGTTGTACTGTAACGAATATCTTTTTCTCTTCTTTCTCAACATTCTTTAGTGCATCCACAGCGTTATCAATCAAATTAAACAATATTATTTTAAAAGCTTCTTCATTAAAAAATAATAACCCTAATGACTCACAATTTACTTGAAAGGAAACCCCGAATTCTCTTAATTTTTTTCCTTCCAATTCGGCAATGCTCCAGATTAGTTTTTCAATATCCGTAATCGTATCCGCTTCGTTTCCCAACCGTGAAAAACTTAATAAGTTTTCTATCAATTGATTGATTCGACCAACGGAATTGTCAATGACCTGCATTGCATGCATTCCCAAATCGTTTGTAACGTATTTTTTCATGACATACATATAATTTTTAATCAATCCCAATGGATTACGAATTTCATGAGCCAGTCCTGCTGATAATTGTCCCACTGCAATCATTTTACTTTCTTGACGAAGCTTATTCTCATTAATTCGCTTCTCTGTGACGTCTTCAATTGTTATCAGCTTACTATCCGACAAATCATCCAAATGCCGTTCAGTTACAACATAATATCTTTCTTTGATCTTTCTTTGACCAATAGCTGCTTTTTCATAAATTTCCGTAAGTACCAAGCTTTCAAAAAAACAAGTTCCAATGATTTCATTTCTTCCTTTTTTTAAAAAATTTTCTGTAGCTTGATTACAGTCTATTATTTCACCCTTCCTATTGATTACAAATAAATAAACATGCAGTGCATCGATAATCGTTCGAAGGTTCGCCTTACTCAATTGCAATTGTCTGGTTTTTTCATAGACCTTTCTTTGCAGAGTGTCACTCCAGAAAATCAACACCAAAAAAATTATCATTATAAATAAGATTCCTCTCGAAATCCATTCATAAGAAAGACTGTCCTTAATGATCGGAGCTGAGATTCCAAACCATTTTTGTTGCGTTTTCGATAAAATATCTTTCTTCTTTAAACTTAAAATTCCTTTGTTTAAAATGGAAAGTAGTATTTTTTCTTTCTCTCTCACTGCGAGAGTAACATTTTTTTCATATAAATGCTGATCTAATATTCGAATTGAAGTTTCATCCGTTTTATTAATCCCATAATCGATGATAACCTCATCTCCTGCAATACCAGCTACGTCTCCGCTCTGTAACAATGCGATACCTGTTTCAATATCTGGAACTAAGACAACCTCCGGCATTTCCTTTCCCGCTTTTAAGTTATCCTTGATGTATTCAATGACAAAATCACCTTCTACAACTGCGATTCTTTCTTGCGCTATATCCTCGATGGACTGAATACTTTTTTCTTCTTTTTGAACGGCGACTACCCCTCGTAAAGAATATATAGATTGGGAAAAGATAAAATCTTCCTTACGCTGTTTGCTTGGGAATAAATCTGCCGTATCTATACTCCCGCTGCGGAGCTCTTCCATAACATGAGCCCAAACAAGTGGTTTACATTCGACGTCCACACCCAAATCAACGGATAAAAAAGACATATAATCAATAATCAATCCTTCATACTTTCCATTCTTCGGATTTATATAAGAAATTGGTCTTGCACTTTGATCTGAACCACATACAATCGTTTCTTTTTCTTTTAAATATGCAATTTCATTTCTTGTTAATGGTAAAGAATATCGTAAATATTCATAAAGATTAATGTCATATTTTAAATAGGTAATCCAAGCAAACGTTAATAAGCAGGATAATGCCACAATGGAAAACCGAATCCATTTTTTCATAGTTTCACCCTTCCTAAAGCGAATCATGCTTCATCACCAATTGACCGGAAATAAATAAAGCGAAAGTAACTAAGACATAAAACAATAATGTCGCCGTCCATTGTCCGGTATAATCATATAATATACCGGAAACAGCAGGCCCAAAGGCTGCTAAAAGGTATCCGGCACACTGACTCATTCCGGATAATTCTCCAGCTTCTTGTGCATCGTTGCTCACAAGAACAATCATTGTCATCGACAAACTGTAATTCGCACCCCCGCTTGCAGAGGCAATGGCTAAAGCAATCAAAAGAGGTACAACAGAAGTACCTGAAATTAAAAATAGAACGATACCGATAAAATAACCGATTCCTATCATTGCTGCAAGTATTTTTTTATTTTTCATTTTTTGAATTAATATTGGTGCTAAAAAGGTAGTTGGAACGGCACCCCACTGATACCACGTTGCAACCATACTAATCGCTTCAACAGATAACCCACGATCCGCTAAAATCGACGGAATCCAATTACTTAGAGAATAAAATAACAAGGATTGACTTCCCAAGAATAGAGTAATATGCCATGCCCATGGTGAAGTCCATACATTTTTTTTGTTTCCCTTTAATTTCTTCTGTGATTGAACGAATTGATTTTTATTTAAACTTTTTTCAGAAACTTGAGGTACCCATAAGAGAAGAGCAATCATTGCTGTGATTACCCAAACCGAAAGAGTGATTCTCCAACCAAATCCAAGCTTTATTGCAAGAGGAAGGCTCAAGCCAGCTCCAATACCTGCGAAAACACCTTGTATCGTCATATAAGCCCCAGTAATCATGCCTCCGCTTTCCGAAAACCTTGACTTAATAATACTAGGCAAAAGAACATTTCCTACACCAATTCCAAAAGCCATCAATATGGTTCCGATAAGCAATCCCCAAAAACCGAAAAAGGAGCGAACAAGTATACCGAATACTAAAAAAAACAATCCTATCATCACAGATAGGTTGTTTCCCAGTTTCCTGCTAAATGAATTGATAAATGGTGAAGTTACTCCAAAAATCAGCACGGGAAGTGTTGTTATCATCCCCAATAAACTCGGTGAAACGACCAAATCCTTACCAATCTCTTCGATTAACGGACCTACTGCGGTGAGCGGCGCACGCAAACAGATACTAATGCAAAGAATACCTAATATTAATAAAAAATGTTCTTCTTTTCGATGCTCCATGTTCTCCTCTTAAAATTTAAAACCATTTCTTTTTTTTCAAGTATAAATAACTTAAAACTGCAACCGAGATGGAAATTAGAATGACCACAGGATATGCATAAGCAAGGTGGAATTCTGGCATTTGCAAATTCATTCCATACCATCCAACAATTAAAGTTAATGGTAAAAAAATCGCAGTTATTACAGTAAATAGCTTCATAATTTCATTTTGTTTGATATCTACTTGTGCCTGATAAGCCTCTCTTACCTGAGAAACATAATCTCTTAGATTGATGATATTGTCCATAATCCGCATGGTTCTTCCTAACAGGCGATGGAATGCCCGCGCCATTTTATTAGAAAACAGCCCATTTTCATTTTCCTGCATCCCTTCAACAATATGCAAGAGCTGCTCATAATACCGTTTCCATGCAAGCAGCTTCCGCCGAATTCCCATGATGCTCTGAATGTAATCCGACGCGATCGAAGTCAATAATGCTTCTTCCAACTCAAACACTTCTTCTTCAATCATCTCTAAATATTCTGCATCTCCTTCTGTCAATAAATCAAAAAACTCAAAAAGAATACGTTCCAAGCTTAAAGTTTTTATCCCCTTTGAGGTTACAGTTTCAAGCATTTTCGTTAGAAATTGCTTGCCCTCGTTATCTTCATGAAAGAAAAGAAGTTGATTATTTCTATAATATACTTCAATCCAATGCTTATCTGCCGTGTAATCAACAGCATTAGGAATGGATATCGTAATATAGTCAAAACCATCATGGCTTTCAAATTTGCATGTTTTTTCACCAAATAGTTCTTCACAAACAATGGGACTGATTTCTAGATACTCTTTCCATTCTACCGTTTCCTGCTGATTAAAAATACCAAGACAAGGCCTAAAATCTACCGAATCTTTTTGATTGGATTTTTCTGGCTCCAGCCTGTCCTCTTCTAAAAAATAAATCATAAGTCTCCCCCTTTTGCTTGTTAAATGAATATTTCACCTTTTGCTAATACGATACCCCTTCCGCCAACTTGAATCTTTATTTTCTCGTCTGCTTCTTTTAGGTGGCTAATGATTTTGGAAGGACGATCCATTGCCTCTCCCTGTATAAAAAGATTTTCTTGATCCGCCTTTATAAAACCATTTACATACAAATAATAAGTTAAAGCCCCATTCGATGTTCCGGTAGCTGCTTCTTCGTCAATATTATATAAAGGTGCAAAGTTTCTGCAATGGACTGCACCATCGTCAGAATTTACCGTAAACGCGTGAACTCCCGTTACATTATACCGTTCTGATAACGCAGAAAGTGCAGAGAAATCCGGACAAATAGCAGCCAACTCCTCAACACTTGCAACCGGCATCATAATGTCAAACAATCCGGTAGAAACTAATTGTGGTAAAAGAATTTTTTCTGTATTTTTTATAACTCCTTGGTTTTCATAAGAAAGTCCCATAACACGATACAACTCCTGCAGCTCTTCTTGACGTTCCATTTTAGGCAAGCTCTGTGGCTGCCCCATATCCATCATAACAAAGCTATCGTTTACCTCAATATTTAATCGTCCTGCCAATGTATCGTTAATATACGATTCTCCTGAATTTATTATACCGTCTTGCTGTAACGCACAAAAAGAAGCAATGGTTGCATGCCCGCATAAATCAACTTCCGCTGCCGGGGTAAAATAGCGAATATTGAATTCCTTCTCATTGATTGGACGAACGAATGCAGTCTCAGAATAGCGTAACTCTGCTGCTGTTTTACGCATCAACTCATTACTGGGAAATGCCATACCCGCTTCCAGCAGTACCACACCAGCTGGGTTCCCTCCAAATACCTGATCTGTAAATGCGTCAACTATATAAAAATTCATAATTATACCTCCCCATCTATTCTAGATATCCTTAACTTTTCTTTGCCGATTGATTCATTAATTGTTTCGGAAAAGTAAACTCTAATACGATTTGTGTATATTTTCTCTTGTCTTATTATACACTTTCTTTCAAACTTTTTCATCTCTTCCTCTTTTTTTGTGGTAAACTATTCAAAAGAATCATTGTTCAAAATATTATTACAAAAGAAAGAAGGTAAACCAATGGCAAATAAAATGTTTGTATTGAATTTAGGTTCTACCTCTACTAAAGTAGCTGTTTATGAAGATACAAACGAGATTGTGAAAGAATCTTTACAACACTCACAAGAGGATTTGAACCATTTTTCTAAAATTATGGATCAAAAAGAATTTCGAAAAAATGCAATTATTGATTTTTTGAAAAGAAACAACTTTCATTTGGAAACCTTTGACTGCATTGTTGCACGAGGAGGCTGCACAAAACCGATTGAAGGCGGTATTTATTATATTACAGAAAAAATGCTTTCTGATATGGAATCGGGTATTTACGGCACACATGTTTCCAACGTCGGATGTATGATTGCTTATGAACTGAGTCAGGAGTATCATATACCTGTAATTACAGCAAATACCGTTAGTACCGACGAACTTTGTAACTTTGCCCGCTATTCCGGCATCAAGGAAGCACCGAGAGTAAGTACTTTCCATGCTTTAAATCACAAAGCAATTGCAAGAAAATATGCGAAAGAAATCGGTCGTGCTTATGAAGACTTAAATTTAGTCGTAGTGCATCTTGGAGGGGGAATATCTGTAGGTACCCATGAAAAAGGCCATGTCATTGATACGAATAATGCATTGGAGGGTGATGGCTCTTTTTCTCCGGAACGTGCAGGAACACTACCAGTCGGCGCTGTCGTTCGCATGTGCTTCAGCGGTAAGTATACCGAGGAGCAGATGATGCATAATTTACGCGGCGGTGGTGGTCTTATGTCCTATTTGGGGACTAACAGCGGCCTCGAGGTAGAAGAACGCATAAAAAACGGAGACGATTATGCAAAAGAAGTCTTTGAAGCAATGGCATACCAAGTTGCAAAGGAAATTGGTGGTGCCTCCACCATTCTAAAGGGCAAAGTAGATGCGATTCTTCTTACAGGAAGCTTGGCTTATTCCGATTTGTTTACAAGTTGGCTAATCGATCGTATATCCTTTTTAGCTCCGGTCCACAAATTCGCCGGCGAAAACGAAATGCTTTCTCTAGCAGAAAATGGAGTTCGTTTCTTAAATAAAGTAGAAGAAGTAAAAACCTATTAAAATATGATATATAAAAAAAGCAAGCTTTTTTACAATAGCTTGCTTTTTTATCTTTATATTTCATGAATTACATTTCTCACCCATTTTTTAGAAGTCAGGCGTTTCATGCAAAGAGTAAACTTGGTAATTTCCTCTAATTGAGCCATAAGAACTACGATATAAATCGGTAAATGCAGCCAAAGTGCTCCAACATAAACAATCGGTACCCCAATTAGCCACATCGTACATAGCTCAGCAGTCATCGCATATTTTGTATCGCCACCTGCTCTTAACGTTCCGGTAACATTCATTCCATTGAATAATTTTACAACCATAAAAATTCCGTACACCTTTAAGATATTTAATGCATACATTCTGCCCTCATCTGTAAATTCAAAAAATTGTACAATCAAATGCGAACTAATAATTAACAAAACACCTGCAAAGGCACCAATGATTACACCAATTTTTAATATCTTTTTCGCTAAAAGATATGCGTATTCCAACTCACCTTTACCAAGACGCTGTCCAACTAAAATCAACAAAGCATCCCCTAAACTAAAAATCGCCAAAATGAACATACTGTTGATTGTAGTACTAGCTTGAATCGCAGCAAATTCTGTAATACCCATACGACCATAAACAGCATTATATGCCGCCGTTCCCGCACCCCAAAGAGCTTCGTTTAATGTTGTAGGTATTGCATTATTTAAAATACGACATACAAACTTTCGATCCCATCCAAAAAAATCATGGAATTTCCCGCATAATTTATTCTTCCGAACGAAAATTACAATAATAAGTACAGTAAGTTCCAGTACGCGAGCAATTACGGTAGCAACAGCTGCTCCAGTAACGCCAAGTGCAGGCATCCCAAAATTCCCAAAGATTAATATATAATTTAAAACAGTATTTATTCCAAATGCAATACCGCTAATTTTTAGTGGTATTGCTGTTTGCTGCGTAGCTCGTAAAGCAGTCGTCAATGGTACTGTTATGCTGACGCAAAGAAAACAAAATGCACCTGCTCTCATATACTGTGAACCAATTTCAATTGCCTCAGGTAAATTTGTAAAAATACGCAATACCTGTTCAGGAAAAAAAGCGGCTGCTATAAAAAACAAAAAACCACTTGAAAAGCACATGGTGATTGCAAATCCAGTAACCTTTTGAATTTGCTTTAAATTTTGCACTCCCCAAAATTGTGCCATAAAAGTAGAACATCCACTGGTAAAGCCAAAAAGTATCATCCATTGTATAAAAAAGAGCTGTGTCGCTAACCCGGTAGCCGCTAAGGCAGATTCACCGAGACTTCCAATCATCAGGTTATCCACCAAGCTTAAAGAAGATGCAATTAAACTTTGTAACGCAATGGGCAAAGCCACAACGACTAAACTATGATATAACTGCTTATTATCAATAACAATTGGATAATTGTTTCCCATACTCCTACTTTCTTAACAGAAATTTCTATTTTCCATTACTTTTTAAAATATTCTTTCAAGGCTTTGATAATATGTTCACACGCCTTTCCGTCTCCATACGGATTGGTTGACTGTGCCATTTTATCATAAGCATCCTTATTTTCTAATAATTCCTTAGTCAATGTATAGATTGTATTCTGACTTACACCGGCAAGCTTAACTGTACCCGCTTCAATTGCCTCCGGGCGCTCAGTCTCTTTTCTAACAACAAGAACCGGCTTTCCAAGAGACGGTGCTTCCTCCTGCATACCACCAGAATCTGTAATTAACAGATAAGATTTTGCCATCAAATTTACAAACGGCTGATATTGCAGCGGCTCAATCAAGTGTACCTTTTCAGATTTTCCGAATACCATGTTCGCTGTTTCTCTTACTTTCGGATTCATATGAACAGGATAAACAACTTCCACATCATCAAATTCATCTGCAATCTCACGAATGGCTTTAAAAATATGTACCATATTCTCTCCAAGATTTTCTCTTCGATGGCACGTTACTGTTATTATTCGTTTCCCTTGAAAATCTAATTTTTTAAGTGTTTCATCCTCAAACTCATATGGCTTATTTGCTACTTGAAGCAATGCGTCAATTACAGTGTTTCCAGTAACAATAATCTTTTCCTTTGCAATATTTTCACATAGTAAATTATCTACATTACGTTGTGTTGGAGCAAAATGAATATCCGCAAGATGTCCGGTCAAAACTCGATTCATTTCTTCCGGATAAGGCGAATATTTATCATAAGTACGCAGCCCTGCTTCCACATGACCCACTTTAATTTGCTGGTAAAATGCGGCAAGTGCAGCCACAAAGGTCGTTGAAGTATCACCATGTACCAAAATCATATCCGGTTTTTCCTTTTGCAATACGGATTCCATTCCTTGTAATACATTCGCCGTAATCATGCTGATGGTTTGATTTGGTTTCATAATATTCAAATCGTAGTCTGGAACAAGCTCAAATAACGAAAGTACCTGATCCAGCATTTCCCGATGCTGCGCTGTTACACACAGCACGGATTCAATTTCCGGATCTTCTTGCAGTTTTTTTACCAACGGTGCCATTTTAATAGCTTCTGGTCTTGTCCCGAATACCGTCATTATTTTCATGATTTTTTCCTTCTTTCTCTATAAATCTCTAATCTTGTTATATCTCTATTTATATCTCTATTTTTTCTTCTTTTTATTTTTCTTGTTATTTACTTTAGGATGACTTTCCACTTTTAATTGTGGAATCGCGCTCGTCGCATCCGTTAAAAATATATAAATAAAATTCCCAGCTATTAAAAATAATCCCGCAGATTCCAAAAATAAATCTCGGCTAAAAAGAATTGCTGCTACTCCCATTACTGCACTGATCCCATATAAAGTAAGTACCGAACGCCTTTGACCCATACCTGCTGCCATCAAACGATGATGTAAATGCCCTTTGTCGGCTTCCATAATCGGTCTTTTATTGATCACTCTTCGAAAAATAGCAAATGCGGTATCAAAAATTGGAACGCCCAGAACCAATACCGGAACAATCGTTGCGAGAATGGTGGCTCCTTTTACCGGGCCTAAAATAGATACTGATGCCAACATAAAACCTAAAAACAATGAGCCTCCATCTCCCATGAAAATCTTTGCCGGATGAAAATTAAACGGCAAAAATCCTAAGGCTCCTCCAGCAGTTGCAAGCATTGCCATTGTTACCGTATACATTCCATGAATGTATGCTGTATAAGCAATCGCAAAGGAGGCAATCGCAGCAACTCCCGCTGCTAATCCATCTAACCCGTCGATTAAGTTAATGGTATTGGTAATTCCTACAATCCATATAATTGTAATAAAGAAACTAATTGCAAATGGAAAATACCCATGTCCTACTCCAAAGTGATTCGTTACAAAGGAAATACGAATTCCAGATGCAAAAACCACTGAAGCACATGCAATTTGAAGTAAAAATTTTACTTTAGCAGGCATCCCTCGTAAATCGTCAACCACACCTACAAGATAAATAAGAACACCACTAATTAAAAGGCCAAATATTTTTTCTATAGGTTCCCCCTCAGGGAGATACTCTGTAATTGCTGGTAATGCAAAATACATAGAAACAATCAATGCCACTATGGTTCCTAAAAAAATAGCAATTCCTCCAAAGCGAGGCATTGGTTTTGTATGCATCCTTCGTGTATCCTTTGGAATATCGACAGCTCCAATTTTGGGTGCAATTTTAATCGCAAGCGGAGTACATAAAAACGACACAAATAAAGCCGTCATAAAAGGCAGCACAAAACTAATTCCAAAACTCATTTCTCTAACTCCTTATTTATCCTCTTGTTCTAACATTATAATACTTAAACCGGCTTCTTCTAGCATCTCTACTGCTAAACTGTCCGGATAGCCTTCTTTTACTACAATACGATTCATCCCTGCATTAATCAACATTTTAGCGCAAATAACGCAAGGTTGATGTGTAACATAAATCGTCGCCCCTTCAATGCTTTGACCAAGGGTAGCTGCCTGAATAATTGCATTTTGCTCTGCATGAAGTGCCATACAAAGTTCATGACGTTCTCCTGAAGGTATATTCATTTTTTGCCGCAGACAGCCTCCGCGTTCTTCACAATGAGCAATCCCCCTAGGCGCACCATTGTATCCAGTTGCAATGATGTGCTTGTCCTTAACAATAACTGCCCCCACTTGCCTTCGCATACAAGTGGAACGTTTTGCAGTCAACACTGCCATTTCCATAAAGTATTCATCCCAACTTGGTCTCTCCATACGTGAATCCTTCCTGCGTTCCTCTTTCGCATTTAACGATCAGCAATACCCTTTAATTTTTAAAAATCTCATTTGCTGCTTTTACAGTATCCATTGCATCTTTGCAATAATAATCCGCACCTATTTGTTCTGCATAATCTTTCGTTAATACGGCTCCGCCAACAGCTGTCTTACAGCTTAAACCTGCTTCCTCTAATTTTTTAATTGTCTTTTCCATACTAACAACCGTGGTCGTCATAAGTGCACTCAAACCAACCAACTGAATGTTCTCATTTCGAGCAACCTCTACTACCTTTTCAGCCGGTACATCTTTACCCAAATCGAGTACTTCATACCCGTAATTTTGCAAAATAACTTTTACAATATTCTTTCCAATATCATGTACATCCCCTTCAACAGTGGCTAGAATAACTTTTCCGTAATTAATACTTTCACCGGAAAGCTTCATTGCCTCTTTCAATACATGAAACGAACGAGTTACCGTATCAGCTGCTTTCATTAGCTGTGGTAAAAATTTCTCTCCGGTTTCATATTCCTTTCCAACCTGTTCTAAAGAAGGTATGATACGTTTCTCAACTATTTCCAACGGTTTTTCTGTCTTTAAAAGCTCTTCTGTAATTTGTGCGGCACGATCCTCATACCCGTTTAAAATAATCTCTTCTAACGTTAATGCCTCTGTTGATGATTTTTTTAAAGTACTCCGTGTAAGTACTTCACGGCTTTGTTTCGTTGTCAATTCATTGCGGTTTGTTCCATAATATTCAATATAATTTTTTGCCTCAATGTCTTTTCCGCTTAACGCTTCAAACGCACTTATGGTATTAACATAATCAGCCACAAGGGGATCGGTTATCGGTGCATCCAATCCTGCTTCCAAAGCCATTGCTAAAAAGGTACGGTTTAACAGGATACGTTCCGGCAAGCCAAAAGAAACATTACTTGCCCCTAATGTTGTTTTAACACCATATTTTTGTTTTACTCTTCGAATGGCTTCTAATGTATCTCTTCCTGCATTCTGCTGAGCGGAAACGGTTAAAGTCAAACAATCAACAAGAATTCGATCTGGCCCAATTCCATATTCTGCCGCTCGCTTTATGATACGGTCTGCTATTTCAAGCCGCTCCTCTGCATTTTTAGGCAAACCCTTTTCATCCAAGGTTAAAGCAATTACACAAGCGCCGTATTTTTTTACAATCGGAAAAACAGCATTCATTACTTCTTCTTTTCCATTTACAGAATTAATAATTGGTTTTCCATTATAAGTACGAACGGCCGCTTCAAGTACCTTACTGTCTGCACTATCTATTTGTAACGGTACATCTACAACTGCAGATACTTTTTTTACAACGGAAAGCATGGTAGAAAGCTCATCTATTTCTGGTAAACCAACGTTGATATCTAAAATCTCTGCCCCAGCTTCCACCTGCTGAATGGCTTCATTTTCTATATAAGAGTAATCTTCTGATTTTAATGCTTCCTTTAAACGCTTTTTTCCGGTAGGATTAATTCTCTCGCCAATGATACGGATGCGGTCATCTAAAAAAACGGTCTTTGTTGCAGAACTTACCGCCATAATTGGTTCTTTCATGCTGCGTGGCTGTAGCTTCTTGTCTTTTAATGCCTCTGCTAAGCTATGAATATACTCTGGTGTTGTTCCGCAGCATCCACCTGCAACAGCAAGTCCCTTATCCACAAAGGAGACCATAACTTCTGTATACTCTTTAATACTTACGTCGTATATTGTTTCTCCGTTTATCATAGTTGGCAAACCTGCATTTGGCTGTACCAAAACAGGTACCTTTGAATGCTGCAAAAACTCCTGAACCAAAGGTATCATTTGCTTCGGTCCAAGTGAACAATTCATCCCTAATGCATCAATACCCATATCTTGTAATATGGTTATTGCAGTTAGAGGGTCTGTCCCCATAAGCATCCTTCCATCTTCTTGAAAGGTCAGTGAGCAGAAAACAGGCAGATCACAACATTCTTTTGCGGCTAATACTGCAATTTTTAATTCATAAATATCCGTAAAAGTTTCCAGAAGGATCAAATCCACTCCGGCCTTAACTCCTGCTTCAATTTGTTCACGAAACATTGCATAGGCTTCCTCAAAGGTTAATGGCCCATAAGGCTCCATAAGTTTTCCAATTGGTGCAACGTCTAATGCAACATATTTCGGTTCATTCTTCCCTTCTTTACAGGAACGTTCTATTGCACGTTTTGCTGCATTTTTAGCCAACTTTACTCCCTGTGCAACAATTTGATCAACCGTATAACCACAACCTGCAGTTTTATAGGCATTTGCACCAAAAGTATTACTTGAAACGATATCACTTCCAGCTAAAAAATAAGCTTCATGAATGGCTTCTATCTTGTCTCCATGTGTGAAATTTAACAATTCCGGTACTTTACCTATTTGAATTCCTGTTTTCTGAATGACTGTGCCTGTCGCCCCATCAAATAGCAATACTCTTTTATTCATTTGTTGACGTATATCCATATTAGCCTCTTTCCAGCAAACTTTTTAATTTAAAGAGAAAATCTTGAATGTTTGCCACAATGGTAGTAACTTCTAACGTTCCTCGATCACGAATTTTATTTAAAACAAATTCTGAGACATCGACAGCATAGATAAATACCGGACGAACTTCTCCATCACGTATTACATAAGACGGAGTAAGATTGCCGGTTGCAATGGTATGCAATTGTGTTGCGAGGCAAACTATGGTTGTCGCTTTATTTGTATGCTGACGCATTTCATCCTGTACTTTTGCAGTACTGCATTCCACCTGCGGCAAGGGCCCATCATCACGAATTGATCCTGCTAAAACTAGCGGTACATTATTTTTTACACAACTATAAACCAAACCATTGTCAATGTAGCCTTCGTCCACTGCCTTTTCTACCGAACCCAGACGGCGAATTAAATTGATGGCATCCAAATGGTGATAATGCCCATTTGGTCGATTCACAGTAGTGGTTAAATCTTGTCCTAAAGCTGTATGAAACAATGCTCCTTCTATGTCATGTGTCGCAACGGCATTCCCTCCAAAAACAGCATGACAGTACCCATTATCTATCATATATTCTATAGCCTGTCTTGAACCTTCATCAAAAACAGCTGCCGGTCCCAGTACCCAAACAATGTGCCCATTATTACGATCATGATTTAATAGCTGTGCCAAACGAAGATAATCATTTGCAAAAGAAGTTTCTCTGGAACGCCCGCTTCGAAATGCAAACGCATCACCCTTTGCTTCCTCCATTGCAAATCCATCAGTATGTAAGTAAATTCCTTCGCTCCCATCCTCTGTTCTTCCTAAAATCACAGTATCACCAATGGCTAACCTACGGAATTCCTTTGCTTCCAATCTTCCATCCGATTCAATAACCGGAACACAATCCATACGTGTATTCTCAATCAGTTTCCATTTACCATCTATTTTAAAGTATTCGGGATACATAGAAGTAGAATGATAACCATCCGGTGCAACACCTTCTTGTTCTACCTTTACGGTTTTTACATTTGGTGCCTGCACAAAAAATGTCTCTTCAAAATTCGGTTCTCTGTATCTCGGTAATTTAAACATACTGCCTACTCTTTCTTCCTTCTTATTATTTATTATTTCCACTAAAAATCTTAACCTTTATTTTATCATATGCATATTCGCCTTGCAAGAAATACCCATAGAACCTATGCTTGCAAACGTCGGATGTTTTCAATGTTTGTAAGGATTCGTCGGGCGGTATCCGGTTTGTTCATCGTATATAAATGAATCCCTCTGACACCCCAAGTCATCAAATCTATAATCTGCTCAATGGCATACGCTTCTCCTGCCTCACGAAGAGACTCCGGATTGTTTTCATAACGATCCACAATACGTCGAAACTTCGGCGGCAAATAGCAACCGGAAAGTTTGGTCATTCGAAGGATTTGGTTTTTGTTCATTACAGGCATAATTCCGGCAGAGACCGGCACATCAATGCCTGCAAGATCCAATTCTTCCATAAATCGAAAAAACCGCTCGTTATCAAAGAAAAGCTGACTGATTAAAAACTCAGCACCACGATCTACTTTCTCTCTTAAATGCTTAATATCTTTAATACGGTTTTCACATTCTATATGCCCTTCCGGATAACAAGCCGCACCGATTGAAAAGCCCCCTTCATTTCGTATCTCTGTAATTAAATCCTTTGCATAACGATGTTCCTTTGAAATGTTTGAAAGAGCATCTTCCTGCTCCGGAACATCCCCTCTTAATGCTAAAATGTTTTCAATATTATTTTTTTTCATCTCTGTAAAAATTGATTTAATTTGTTCTTTAGTGGAAGAAATACACGTTAGATGTGCAAGACTTTCAATCCTGTAATCATTTTTTATCTTTGATGCGATTTCTACAGTACGATCTTTTGCCTTTCCACCTGCACCATACGTTACACTAATAAAGTCCGGTTTTAATCCTTGCAGTTCATCCAACGTTTTATATACAGTTTCTACAGGCATTTCTAGCTTGGGCGGGAAAATTTCTAAAGAAATGACTGTCTTTTTTTCATTATATAGTTCTTTTATCTTCATTGTCTCACTCCTTCTCACTTTTTACATCCAAGGCTGTTTCTCATAATATACCTCTACTAAATATAATCCTTGCGGCGGTGCGGTATGTCCAGCTAAACAACGATTTCTGCTTTCTAAAATATGCTTTGCTTCTTGCACTCTCTTTTTTCCAAGCCCGACCTCAACTAAAGTGCCGGTAATAATACGAACCATATTGTAAAGGAAACCATTTCCCATGATTTCTATTTCAATTAGTTCTTCTTGAGTGCTTTGCGAAGATACCTGTTTCTTTACGTTTAATTGATAAATGGTTCTTACGGTTGACTCCATTTTCTGTCCACCCGATGCCATAAAACACCGAAAATCATGGGTACCAACAAGTGCTGCTGCAGCTTCTTGCATTGCACCTAAATCTAAAGCTTTTTCGATTTGATAAGTATAATTTCTTTGAAATAAATCTGGTCTCTTCGCATTTCGAATGCGATAAATGTATTTTTTCCCTAAAGAATCAAAACGAGCATGAAAGTCATCAGGCATTTGTTTGGCTTCTAAAATCTGAATATCTCCGATACTTTTTAAAAGACCCCCTTCACCAGCAAGTAAATGATTGGACGCGATTGGAATACGGTCAATCGGTATACCAAAATCTCCTTGAAAGGAAGCTCTTTGCCCAAGTGCATGAACTCCGGCATCCGTTCTGCTTGTCCCTGAAATTTGTATACTTTGTTTGCAAAGGGTTGATAACACTCGTTCAATCTCTCCCTGTACGGTTCTCTTCTGTGGTTGTCTTTGCCATCCCGAAAAATTCGTACCATCATAGGAGATTGTTAACAAAACATTTTTCATTTTGTTTCCTCAACTTCTTTTTTTCTTCCACTTAAAAATATTTTAATGCATATTATATCATAAAGTCACTTTCCCTACAATTTTATATCCCTTTCGACACTTTTCTTTTTAAAACGTCGAATTTTAGGGAAATTTTCTTCTTCAAAGTATGCCATATTTTGCCTATTTTTGATTTACTTTTCCATTCAAAGCGACTAAAATATGTATGTTCGATAAAAAAGGGGAGGGGGATTTTTACATGAAACAATTAAAATCTACGGTAATTATTGTTTTATTTTTAACTTTTTTATTGATTCTTAACACAATTGGAATTCTAACTTATCGCGATAGCCTCTTATCTTTTGAAAATCAAAAAGACAATATGTTAAAGATTACTACAAAATATGAAATGATATCTAGTATGTTGATTAACAATGCTACACTTTATTTTTCAACCGATGATGAAATTTATCAAACAGAATTCAATCATCTACTGCAAACATATTATGTTTTAGATATTATTCCCATTGGCAGTCGGATTTTCACTGGTACAGAATCAGACACGCTCTATTCTTCGGATCATATGACGATGGAGGCACACTTAAATAATTTAGATTTCACTTCGAAAGAGTCGGATGCCTTTCAAGAATTCATTCAATCCTTTAATGGAGTGTTAAAACAATTAGAAATCGCTGTTATAAAAAAGGATCCGTCCATTCTAACTTCCGTACAATATCAAAAACTCTTTAAACAGCAAAATCAAGATTTACTAAAAATATACAGTTCCTATATGAATCGTATCAATGATAAAGAAAATATTCTAATAAAAAATCAATTTCTATTAGAAATAACATTAATTTCTCTATCTATTCTATTATTTCTAATGGGAATTCTTCTCTTTTATTTGTTAGTAAAGGAAAATGCCTTAAATTTATATTTTAGAAAATTATATAAGACAATTGTAGAAAATATCAATGTGGGCCTTTCTATACAAGATAAAGATGGAAAATACGAATATATGAACCCAAAATATAGAGAACTTTTAAAGGTAGAACCACAGAACATAATGGGACAAACACCCAATACTCTTTTTTCTCAAGATGTAGCAAGTCTTTTAAACGTATCAGAAACAAGACCGTCCGAAGGCAATTTAAAAATGAAGCTTGATAATGAAGATTATTATATGTATTATAATTATTTTACTATTTTTGATGAAAACAAACAAACGAAATACATCGATCTGCTTCATGATACGACTCAAACCGAAAAAATGCAAATTCAGCTTCAGAAACAATTAGAAGAAATTGAGTTTCACTCTCGTGCCAAAGACGCCTTCCTTGCTAATGTATCGCATGAAATAAAGACTCCGATTAATGCCATTATTGGTATGACTTATTTTCTGAAAGAAACACAACTTAGTAAAAAACAAGATGATTTGGTATCTAAAATAAAGAATTCTTCTAATTTACTTTTAGGAATTATTAATGATGTATTAGATCTCTCAAAAATAAAAGCAAAAAATTTAAGCTTTTATCCATCTTCTTTTGCATTAATTAAAGTTCTGAACAATATGGAAGATATGTGTATCGCTCATATTACTCAGAAGGGACTTAAGTTTGAAACTCACTACAACTTTGATCCCAACCTATGCCTTTATTTAGATCGTACTCGCCTTCTACAGGTCTTTGTCAACTTAATTACAAATGCATATAAGTTTACGGATACCGGTCATATTATTTTATCTGCAGAAGTAAAATCGGAAACAAACGATACCATTACACTTCAATTTTGTGTAGAGGACAGTGGTATTGGTATTCTCAAGGAGGACATGAACAAGCTATTTGAAGAATTTGAACAATTAGAAAACCACCTCACTAAAAAGCATACCGGAACCGGATTGGGGCTTACTATATGTAAATATATCGTAGAAAAAATGGGTGGAGAAATCTGGGTAACAAGTAATATTGGTAAAGGCAGTAAATTCTATTTCACAATTACCGCTAAAAAAGTAAATATTGAACAAGTACAAGATGATGAAGTAACGGATTGTACTCCTAAAAAATATGATGCGCACGGTACTAGAATTCTTCTTGTAGAAGATAATGAAATCAATCAAGAAGTAGCTACCAATTTATTAACGGAAGTGAATTTTACTTGCGACACTGCAAAAGACGGGTTAGAAGCCATTGCACTTTGCAAAAAACATCCTATTGATTACTATAAGATGATTCTTATGGATATACATATGCCACGAATGGATGGTTACACAGCGTCTAATATATTAAGAAATAAACTTCATATTTCATGTCCGATTCTAGCAGTGACTGCAACCTGCTTAGATGAAAGTACAAAACTGCAATACCGTAATATTATTAGTGACTTTATTATAAAACCATTTAAAATTGATACTTTTTATAATACGATTTATAAACATTTATCATTTACAAATGAGAACAAAGAATTAATATCACCAGTCACAGGTAGCTGCATATCTTGTTCTGAAGAAGAAACAGCAAAAATCGATGAAGTTACACTAGAGAAAAAACAGGAAAACAATAATGATTTTCAAAATCCATTTGCAGGAAAACAAGAAGCAATAAAAAATCTTGGCGGATTAGAAACTGCTTATTATAAACATGTGGATAAATTTCAAAAGAATTATAAAAATAGTGCAAAGGAAATCCGAGATTTTTTAGCCGATGAAAATTATGAAAAAGCAAAGCGCTTAGCACATTCTATAAAGGGCCTCGCAGGTACTTTAGGTATGAGTGGATTACATAAAGCAGCTACTGTTTTAGATAAAAACATTTCTGAACAGTCTGTTGAAACAGAAACTTCTTTAGAAAAATATGAAAGTGAATTGGAAGCTGTTATTGTAGCAAATCCACATTTAGAACCATAAATAGTCAAATCATTAATAAACTTAAGTAAAAACAAAGAGGCAGAATAGATTCTGCCTCTTAAAAATTTTTTATCTATGTAAAATAAGGTTTATTTTTAATATTTTAAATCGTAATCCTCAACAAATATTTCTTGTCTTTCCTCATTACTCTCATCTTGTTTAAAACTTTCTCTTTGATTTATGTCTTCCGTTTGTTTTAATTTAAATTTTGAAATCAATTCTTTTAAAAGGGTTGATTGACTTGCTAATTCCTCACTTGCCGCTGCACTTTCTTCTGCGGTAGCAGCATTGGTTTGAACGACTGCGGAAATTTGTTCTACACCTAAGTTTATCTGCGCAATCAACATTGCCTGCTCATTAGACACTTCTGCAATATCATGAATCAATGAAACTGCCTCCTTTGTTAAAAGTGCACTCTTACCTAAAGAGCTTGCTGTTTGTTCAGCCATACGGGATCCATTTTCTACGGCAGACCGAGTTTCTTCAATCAAGTTGGTTGTACTTTTTGCTGCTTCTGCTGATTTTCCAGCAAGATTTCTCACCTCATCAGCTACCACTGCAAAGCCCTTTCCTGCAGACCCTGCTCTGGCGGCTTCAACAGCTGCATTTAAGGCTAAAATGTTAGTTTGAAATGCAATATCCTCAATTACTTTAATAATTTTTGAAATTTCAGAGGATTTAAGGCTGATTTGGCCCATAGCAGAAACCATATTTTTCATATATTCGTTACTGCTGTCAAGTTCTGTCCCCGCTAATTTTGCCTTACCACTTGCTGATTTCGCATTTTCTGCACTAGCCCTAACCTGCCCATTTATCTCATTGATGGATGCAGATAATTCTTCAATTGAGCTTGCTTGCTCCGTTGTACCCTGTGACAATGCTTGAGCACCATTTGCAACCTGTGCAGCTCCACTATTCACTTGTTCCTCAGACTGATTTATTTCAACAAAAGTAAAATTTAAATTTTGAATTAATGCTTTCATATTATCCTTAAGCTTTTTAAACTGTCCTGCATACTCTTTATGCAATTTAATGGTTAAATCTCCATCCGATATCTTCATTAGAGCATCGGATATTTCATCTATGTATTCCTGATAATTAATCAATCTCTTTATAGTTAAATTAAACGCCTGAGCAAGTTGTCCCACCTCATCATGGGAATCAATCGCAAGAGTAACATCAAAATTTCCGTCTGCAATCTCCTGTGCAGCTACTGTTATTTTTTGAATTGGTTTTGCAATTTTATTGCTTACAAAAAAAGTCACAATTGCGCCAATTATAATTGCAGCTAATGATAGAACTATGAGTATAAATTTCACTGCATTAACTTCTTTTAGAATTTCACTAGATTCGACGCCTAATGCAACAATCCATGGGCTTCCTTCGATTGGAGTAAATGCAACAATTTTATTTATACCATTAAAAGTATAGTCTCCACTTCCAGATTCACGAGATACCATAGATTCCGTAAGTTTTCCTAACTCTTTAAGCGTACTGTCTTTTTTAGCATTTTCAATATCATTATCTTGTTTTAAAACGATATCTTTATTTTTGTGTCCAATTGTAGTTCCTTGATCGTTTACCATATAGGCATAACCGGTCTTACGATAATTGACTTTACTCACAATATCTGATAGCATTTGCCCGTCTTTTCTTCCATAAAACACACCGATTTGCTGACCATTTTTATAAACCGGAGCAGCAAATATAATAACAAGCTCACCGGTCGCACTGCTAACAATTAAATCAGAAGCGACCATTTGACCGGTCATCGCAGTTTTAAAATAGTCTCGCTCTGCAACATTTGTTTTTTCTTTTTTTAAATTATAAACTGTACTATTCCCGTTTTTATCAGCAAAAGCAAATGCCTCATAACCAGTTCTTTTCGCCTCTGTTTCACAAAAAGAAATTTTCTCCTCCAACGATACGCTTTGATCTGTAATCAATGCATTCTGTGCAAGTGCATCAATATATCTTAGCTCTGTATCTCTCGTAGCTTGAATGTATTTGGCTTCTTCTTCAGCTATTTCTATTAAATCACTGTGTGTACGTTTGATTAAATTTCGGCTTACTACCTGAGTAGAAACAAAGCCCAGTGCTGCGGT
>JAYFPL010000027.1:0-27049 GCA_034927775.1 Anaerovorax sp.
CGTTGCTGGCTTTACGATGTAATCGGCAGCCCGAACATCGTAGCTTTTCACACCAAATTCCGAGCTGGTGGTAAGGAAAATGAGATTGACATTCTCATCAAGCTGCCGCAGCTTCAATGCGCAGTCCACGCCATTTTCATCGTTTAGGAAAATATCCATAAAAACAACGTCATAGCTGCCCGGTATGTAATCGTTAAGCAGTTCCCTGCCGCTATGAAATTTTTTGATTTGTATCGTTTGCTGCTGTTTGATTTCATATTGTTTTAAAAGGCTACAGAGTATTTCGCATTCAGAAGCCAGATCATCTATAATTGCTGCATTTATTTGAAATCCCTCCTTTGCATATAATAATCCATTTAATATTATACCATAAATTCTGGAAAAAATTTGACTGCTTGTGCAGATTTTCGACCACTTGATCATAACACCTTGTAAAACACTTGACAAAATGCTACCCTAATAAAAACTACTAGACTTCTGATGAAGAGGACTAGTAGTTATTTTTTTTATTTTTTATAAGAAAAGGAGGAGGTCGCGTGAATATTGCACTGTGTGCGGCGTTTCTGGAAGAGGATGTCTGGGAAAGCCGTCTGCTGGAGGCCGCTTCCCTACATAAGGTGGAGATTACAGAATGCAACAGCGCCCGGACGCTATTGCCTCTGTTAGAGCTAAAGCCATTTTCCCTTCTGGCCGTGGTATTAAATGGCGTGACAGGACTCGAGGCGGTTCGGGAGCTTCGGGAGAAAGTACCGGATATGCCCATCCTGTGGATTTCTGACGAGGATTACAGTCTGTTTGGCTATCAGTACCGCGTCACATATTTTCTGCGAAGGCCTGTATCAGGCATAGAGCTGCGGGAAGCGGTAACAGCCTGCTTGAGACTTTCAGAGAAGAGTGAGGAGGAAATGAAAAAATGACAAAAATAATTGCACTGTGCGGCGTGGATGAAGAAATAACCTGCTTACTGGAACGTTGCGATGAATATTGCTTTCTGCGCTTTTTTGACGAACCGGAACGGCGCGGAGATGTAAAGCTGGCATATTTGCTGCGAAGCGGCCTGACTGTACTGCTTGCCATTGTGGGTTACCCCGGAGCCAAAGGACTTGCGGCCTGCGATTATTTGAGAACACAGAATCGTTCGCTGCCTATTCTGTGGCTGTGTGATCGGAAGGAATTCGAGCTTGAAGCAAAGCGGATTTCGGTAAGCTTTCATGGCACAGGTCCGCCATATCCGGTATCAGTAGTTCGGCAGGTGATGTTGTGATTAAGGACAGCACTGCTTTGCAGAGCTTGTTGAGAAGAAATAAGAGTTTACTACAAGGGACAGCATTTTGCACGGTTCCTTTCAGCTTATGAGGCAGTATGCCTAAGTATGAATTTTAATAGGAGGAAATTAATATGCATTCAAAATTTGCAAACAAAGTTCTTACGGGAATTCTGTCGGTCTGCTTAATGCTGCAGGTATGTATGCCGGTAGCATATGCCGAAGGCAGCAATAAAACACCTACTGTTGATATTGAAAGTAAAAGTATTTATGCCAACGGCACGCCGATTACTATTGAAGCAGGCACATTAACAGGTGGAGTGAGAAACACAAAAATCAAATACAATAATGGCACAAATGATGTATATCTTGATTTAAATCCCAACGAAGGAGGTATTCAGCAAGAGGCAGATTTATCAGAATATAAGGTATTTGGCGGGAGCAACCCAAGTGATTACTCTGAGATAGAGAATACTTCTATCACCATGATAGGAGGAAGAGTACGTGATATCTACGGTGGAGGGCATTCTCCTGGTGTCAGCGGAGATACTCATATAAACATTAGTGGGAATGCTGAAGTTTGCGGAGATGTTTACGGTGGGGGTTACGGTAATAAAGTTTTGGGGACTGCCTATATCACTATAACAGGTGGAGATATTTCTCAAGACCATGCGGGCATGGTTAGTGGTGGAGGCGCAGAGTGGGGTACTGTAGGCCGTGCTGAGATTAAAATAACTGGTGGAAAAGTAAATAAAGTCATGGTGGTAGCACAACCAGGCGGTGGTAATGTAACTGGGGATAAAACTGCACTGATAACAGTGCCGGTTTGGGTAAACGATAGGGAGTTTACCAATGCTTTGTATAAAACGGACACACAGTGGATTGTAAAAGGAGATATTACACTTACTGATGATTTGAAAATAACTATAGCAGAAAATGAGACTATGATTGTGTCAGATGGAAGTAACCTTACAACCAACGAAAATCTTACTAACAACGGAACGATTATTAAAAAAGGGACAATAACAGGTGATGTCTCAGGTACAGGCTCTATCGTATTAACGCCTATAGTAGATGATGCAAATAAAGCAGTCTATGCAAATGGCATTCCTATCACTATCTTAGCAGGCACACCGGATGATCAAAGCAAGATTTCTTACGGAGAGGGTCTGTATGTGGATTTTAACGGAACTTCTTCTAAGGATTTAACAGGGTATTCCATATACGGTGGAAGCAATTCGGAAGAAAAAATAAATTCTAATATCAAGATGACTGGTGGCAGTGTCGAAAATATTTATGGACAAGGAAGAGGGTATGCTGTCCAAAATACAAACCTTCTGATTACTGGTGGAACGGTAAGCGGAACCATTGAGGGTGGAGGGGAAAGCTCCATAGATAATGGTTATATTGAAGTTGTTAGTAGTGCCTTAAAACCTGAAACCTTTGACAGTCTTTTATATAAGGAAGAGGAACTAAAATGGAAAATCAAAGGAGAATACACGATTCTAGAGAAAGACGACTTTTGGGTAGATAGTAATGAAACCTTGGAGATTCCGGAAAATGCTATACTTATTGTAAGAGGTGAGCTTACGAATAAAGGAGCTATAATCAACAATGGAAAAATCATTGGTGTAGCAACAGGAAATGTGCAGGGAACAGGAGTGGTTTGCACTGAGCCTGTCATAGATAAGGATAATAAAGTAATATATGCTAATGGAGTTCCTATCATTATTGAAAAGGGTTCGGATTCGGAGCATTCAAAAATTAAATACTATGATGGTACAGGCTATACCTACTTAAAGATAGATAACTCAGAGGATTTACTAATTAAAGATTATAGAATTGATGGTGGCGCAGCAGGTGGAGAAGTAAGAAAGACATCAATTATTATTAATGGTGGAAATATCAATTGTATTCGTGGCGGTAATGCAACAGAATCCGTTGATATTATTGTCACGGGAGATGTTATTATGCCAGCTGATCGTGAAAATATTTCTTGTGGTGTTAATAAAGATGCCATCAGCAACCTCTATGTATACTATGAAGGTACAGATCCCGATTATATGCCTTATCCAAGTATTGATAACAGTTCTTATGGTTTTAATAATATATTTTGTTATTATCCTAATATACAAAATAAGGGGGAGGATTGGAAACCTGAAATAATCAAAGGCAAAGCTGTTATTCCAAAGGGCTATAAGGTAGTGATACCAAATGGAAAAACAATGACAATTCCAAGAGGAAGCACTCTTACCATAGAAGGTACATTAATAAATGAGGGTACTTTATTAGCGGAGAGCTGTATTTCTGAAGAAAGCACAGGTACATTGCAAGGCTCCGGCATATTCAAGACAACGATATTCACCGCTGATGATATTCAAGCGATTCCCGACCAACTCTATACCGGAAATCTCATTATGCCTGCTGTGACAGTAAATTCCACACGTACTTTTATGGGCAAAGTATTTTCCTTGGATACCTCAAGCTACACCAAGAGCTATGAGAACAATACCAATACAGGAGCTGCAAAGGTAGTATTTACTTCTGCAAACGGTACAGCAGTTGAAAAAGCTTTCAATATCGTTAAATCTGGTACCATCTTTGATGGCGGTATAAAAACCTATAAGAATAAGGATAATGCAGAAACAAATACATTTACCTATGGCGATACCATCACAGTTTCTGCAAAGCCAAAAGCAACCGGCACGGCAAGTCGTTTTAAAACAAGGAGCCTTACCGCACCGACAACCAATCAGATGGCATTGTTTATAACAAAGAATGGCGTGGAAACGCAGATTTCCGATCCTGTGGATGCAGATGGAAACGGTGTTTATACCATGTATTATGATACAAAAAATAAAAACCTCGCCATTGGTAGCGCTACCATTACCGCAAAATATGTGGGCAATACCAATATGGCAGATTATAGCGGCACAGTAACCGTTACGCTGAATAAAAAGGCGATTACCTCCGCAGTAATCAATCCTTCCGACACTTCTGTAAGCAAGGAATATGACGGAACAAACAGTTTTACCAGTGTGGCTTTGACCTTAAACAGCAGCGATATTTTATCTGGTGATACGGTAACTGCCACTGCAAAGGGTACTGTAGCCGATGCCGATGCTGGCACAGGCAAAACCTTTATGGCCACAAGTGCTACATTAGACGGTGATGATAAAGACTATTACAGCCTTGATAAAGCGGTTGTCAGCGGTAACGTATCTATCACCCAGGCAGTTGCCACAGGAGTAAATCAAGAATTGCCAGTCTTAAAAGGATTGGCAAAGGAACATACCTTCGATTTAACGAAGCTGCTCCCTGATCTTTCCGGGGATAAAAGCTTTGGAGGTATTAGTTATATGCTAGGAACGGTGACTAATACCGAAAATGTTTTGGCACAGAACCCTATAGATAATGATATAGCAGATGGTAAAATCACTTTAAATGTGGCCAATGTAACTGATAAGGACAAAACAGCAACAATACAAATTAAAGTAGCATCTAAGAATTATAAAGACTTTACTGCTGATTTGAAGGTAAAAACTATAGATAAGACACCTTTAATCATTGACGCTGTGTTTGCAAGCGGAACATATAATGGAAAGCCTTATGCTTATGTAGGTACACCAACTTTTAAAAATGGTACGGAAGCCGTGGAAAGCATTACCTACACAGTAAAATATGCAGGTAGGGAAGGTACAATCTATGATGAAAGTGAAACCGCACCAAAGGATGTAGGAAAATACAATCTTATACTTACTGTCAGTGGAGAAAGTGCCAAAACCTATGTCGGTACAGCTGTCATAGGCTTTGAAATCACAAAAAAACAAATTACTGCTAAACCTAATGATGTAAGTATAAAATCAAATGTTTCTTTCCCTGCATTTACTTGGAATATCGAAACAGGGATCACAGGAGAAACCCTTACAGCAACCAATGAGGCAAGCGTTTTAATGGAGGCACAAGAAAAGGGCGTGAAGCTCGAGGCTGTAAAGGTAGGTGAGTTTGATATTGTGTTTACAACAGTACCAGTCTTTAACCAAAACGGTGATGCTGAGAAAAACTATGATATTCAAATCGGAAAAGGTAAGTTGACAGTTACAAAGCATAGCTCAGGCGGCGGTTCTTCCTCTAAGGGTAAGGGGAACAGCAACGCTGAAATAACCGAACCGGATAAGAATTCCGGTGCAGGATATGAGGAAACTATAACTACTGATTTTGCTGATATAGCAAACCATTGGGCAAAGGATGCCATTGCTTATGTAACAGAAAAGGGATATTTCAGCGGAACTACTTCTACTACATTTTCACCGAATAAATTTATGACGCGTGGCATGGTAGTAACAGTTTTATATCGAGTAGCAGGAGAACCTAGTTTATCAAATTTATCGAATTTCAGTGATGTGAGCAGCAATGATTATTATGCAGAGGCAGTTGCTTGGTGTGAATCACAAAATATTGTGAAAGGTGTGAGTGCAACAAACTTTTCACCCAATACCGTTATTACAAGAGAACAATTATCTAAGATTATTTATGAATACGCAAAGAGTAAAGGCATGGACGTATCAAAAAAAGGAGATTTGAAAAAATTTACCGATGCAGCTTCAATATCTGAATATGCAGAAGATGCGGTTTCATATGCGGTTGCTATGGGAATCATCAGTGGTCGTGAGAACAATACACTTGATACGAAGTCCAGTGCGACACGTGCAGAATTTGCGAGAATCTTGCAGGTCTTTTTAGAAGCTGTTGAGAAATAGTTTGTATGAATACCTGTCATTAATCGAAAGCTTCTAGATAAAAAAGGGACAGCACTTTTTGCGCTGTCCCTTGTATATTTTATAAGCTGTATTTACACGATTTTAGTTGTCCAATCTTCTACATTCCAGATGTCAGTTACCCAGCTTTCATAAAATTCCGGTTCATGGCATACTAGTAAAATCGTGCCCTTAAATGCGGCAATCGCACGTTTCAACTCTTCTTTTGCTTCTACGTCCAGATGGTTGGTAGGTTCGTCTAAAATCAGCCAATTGGTTTCTTTTTGCATCAACTTACAAAGACGAACTTTTGCATTTTCACCACCACTCAACACTTTCATCTGGCTGGTGATATGCTCCGCAGTTAGTCCACATTTTGCAAGAGCAGCTCGAACTTCACCATTCGTGTAAGTCGGATATTCAGCCCATACACTTTCCAAAGCTGTTTGTGAATTATCTCGCTCTGCTTCCTGTTCAAAATATGCAGGCACCAAAAAGTCTCCCAATTCTGCAGTTCCTGAGATTGGTGGTATCTTTCCGAGAATGGTTTTAAGCAAGGTAGATTTTCCGAGTCCGTTTGTTCCAACAATGGCTACTTTCTGACCACGTTCTAAGGCAAAGGAAACCGGTCTAGTCAATGGCTCTTTATACCCCAGTACCAATTCTTTTGCTTCTACAATAAATCGTCCAGGAGTTCTTGCTTCCTGGAATGCGAAGGATGGCTTTGGTTTTTCTTTTGGTTTTTCTAGGATTTCCATTTTATCCAGCATTTTTTGACGGCTATTTGCCATACCTCTTGTTGCGACACGAGCTTTGTTTCTCGCAATGAAATCCTCCATGCGCTCACGTTCTGCCTGTTGCTTTTCATAGGCTTTGGCTTCCTGCATTTTTTTTACTTCATACATCTGCATGAATTTCTCATAATTTCCGGAATATCGAGTTAATACACCATCGTTTACATGGTAAATAACATTTACGACATCGTTTAAGAAGGTCATATCATGAGAAACTAAAATAAAGGCATTTTCATATTGTTGCAAGTATCGTTTCAGCCATTCAATATGTTCGAAGTCCAGATAGTTTGTAGGCTCGTCCAGTATTAGAATCGTAGGGTCTTGAAGCAATAACTTTGTTAATAGTACTTTTGTACGTTGACCACCGGATAAATCACTGACATCTTTGTCTAATCCGATGCTGCCAAGTCCTAAGCCATTTGCTACTTCTTCGATTTTTGCATCTAGGGTATAGAAACCGCTGTGTTCTAGAATTTGTTGAATTTCTCCCGCATCTTCCATCATAGCATCCAGCTCATCGCCTTCTACATCGCCCATTTTTTCATAGAGGGTAAGCATTTCTGCTTCCAAGTCATATGAATTTTGAAAGGCTTCTCTTAACACATCACGAATAGACATTCCTTTTTTTAAAGTGGAATGCTGATCTAAATAACCAACGGTTACACGTTTTGACCATTCAATCTTGCCTTCGTCCGGCGGCAATTGTCCGGTAATAATATTTAAAAATGTAGATTTTCCCTCTCCATTGGCACCAATTAAGCCAACGTGTTCTCCTTTTAATAAACGGAAAGAGGCATCCTCTAAAATTCGTCTTCCTCCAAATCCATGGGTGACATTTTCAACTATCAGTACGCTCATGTTCAATCCTTTTCTTTTTTTATTTTTTTCTTACTTATTCTTATATCCAAATGATTCAGCTTTTATCTCATAAAAGCTTGCTCATCTCCCATTAATATTGTTAGTTTCATTTTTTGCATAACAAAAAGATTATATCATAAAGTGACGAAAAAGAAAGAATGAAAATTAAAGGTGAATATATTTGGATACATTCAAAATAACGAAAAACCAGAAGAAAAGGATTTATCTATAATAATAAAAGGCGAATGGCAAGCTATATTAAAGAAGCAAATTACAATTTTAAAATACTTGTATGTAAAAATATGTAAATTATGATTGACAAGTGGTGATTAATGAATGTATAATTATGGAAAAAAATACAATAAATAGAGCGTTAAATGTTAGAAAGGAGAATAATATGGCTACCAAAGAAAAGGATCGTGAAGTTACTTTTAAAATCGGAGAACATTTTGGAGTGATATCCACTTCTGCAAATGGATGGCAGAGAGAATTGAACATGGTTTCCTGGAATGGGGGAGCAGAAAAATACGACCTTAGAGATTGGGACAAAGATCATAAGTCGATGAGCCGTGGCATTACTATGACACAAGAGGAAGTTAAGGAATTGGGGAACTTGATTATTGACTTGAAATTGTAAACATTTTAGAAAAGACAATCAAATTTTAATAATAATTGTAGATAGTGGATATAGGGAGATAAAAGTTCCCATTATAAAATAAATTGATGAGAACTTTTATCCTTTATATTGTTACTTAATATTATTCTAATCCAGCTTCTTTCAATGCAATTTGAGCACGTTCATTATCCACCACTTTAAGAATGAGTGGGGCTTTGCCGTCATTGGAATAACCATACATATATGCTACATTTAAATCTACAGATAGAAGTGCTTTCAGTACACGATTTAAAGAGCCGGGAACATCCGGCATTTCTACGCAAAGAACATCGGTTACTTTAATAGAGTAGCTTAAGTCTTTTAAGGCATTAACTGCTTTTTCAATATCATCTACAATCATACGAAGTACACCATATTCTGCGGTCTCTGCAATATTAAGTGCTGAAATATTTACATTTGCTTCGTGAAGTGCTTCAGTGACTTCCATTAGTCTTCCGGATTCATTTTGGACAAAAACAGATAATTGCTTGATAATCATTGTTTCCACCTTCCTTTGTAAAATTTATATATGTCGTCTGTCTATAACTCGCTTCGCTTTGCCTTCGCTTCGCTGAATGGTTTTATGTTCCACTAGTTTTACTATAACACCAATACGTAGTACACTGTCAATTTTTTGTTTAATTTTTTTACGAATTCTTTCTAAATCTGCAATTTCATCGGTGAAATATTTATCATCAATTTCAACCTGTAATTCAATGGTATCCATTGTACCTTGACGGTCAACGATAATCAGATAATGCGGTTTTGCCTCCGGTACTTCAAGAAGGACACTTTCAATTTGAGATGGGAATACATTGACTCCGCGAATGATGAGCATATCGTCAGAGCGACCGCATACTTTGGACATTCGAGCGCTGGTTCTTCCGCATTCACACGGTGTATGAGTAATGCTGCTTAAATCTCTTGTTCGATATCTTAAAAGAGGCATTGCTTCCTTTGTTAGGTGTGTGAAGGTTAATTCACCAATCGTGCCGTCTGCAACCGGTTTTAAGGTATCAGGATCCAATATTTCCGGATAAAAATGGTCTTCGGCAATGTGAAGTCCATTTTGGTTTTCACAGCTGATGGCTACTCCGGGCCCCATGATTTCAGAAAGTCCATAAATATCATAAGCCGTAAGATTTAAACTTTCTTCAATTTTTGTACGCATTTCTTGGCTCCAAGGTTCTGCACCAAAAATACCGATACGTAAGTTTAATTGTTTTGGATCTACTCCGGCTTCTGAAAGTGCTTCACCCAAAAATAAAGCGTAGGAAGGAGTACATGCTAGAATACTCGTTTCAAAATCTTGCATTAAGGTTAATTGATTTCTTGTATTTCCTCCTGAAATTGGTACAACTGCAGCTCCTAGTTTCGTTGCGCCATCATGAATTCCTAATCCTCCCGTAAAGAGTCCATAGCCATAAGCGACTTGTACAACATCTTCTTTTGTACCACCTGTGCAGCAGATTGCTCTTGCAACACATTCTGCAAAGGTATCAAGATCTTTTCTTGTATGTGGAACAGAGGTTGGTTTTCCTGTAGTTCCGGAAGAAGCATGTATACGGACAAATTCACTTTTAGGTACGGAACAGAGCCCGAAAGGATAATTGTCCCGTAAATCTTTTTTTGTAGTGAAAGGGAGCTTTACAATATCTTCAATGGTTTTGATGTCTCCTGGTTCTATACCAAGCTCTTGCATTTTTTTTCTATAAAATTCTACATTTTGATAAACACGTCCAACCGTATCTTTCAATCTTTCGCTTTGTAATGCGTGCATATGATCTCTACTCAACGTTTCAATTGGTTCATTCCAATACATAATTTTGTCTCCTTCAAAGCTATAAATTTTTTTTCTGTCACCAAATCCTATACGTTTTCATATTCTATACCATAAACTTTAAGGAGGTATTATTTCATGAGATGTTACAATGAATGCGCAGGGATTGACGATAGTCTTCTGTTCTTTTTTCTGTTGTTACTTGTAATCATTTGCATGCCATCCATGTTTGGTTGCGGTGACATGAATAATAATGATAATTGCTGTTGCTAATTTTACATTAACTAAACAAAAAGGGCTCCTCGTCTCGTAAGAGACGGGAAGCCCGTGGTACCACTCTTCTTGCTGTGCTTAAAATAAGGATAAGCCTTCAGCCACTCAGGACAAATCATCCGTATCCCTGTAACGGGGGAACCCGTGTGCACCTACTACTGCGAAATGCAGCGTTCAATGTACCAGCTCAAGGGGGAACTTGGGTGAACACATGTATCCGGTTCTCATCTTTTCCGGATTCTCTGTATACATTGGTGAATCACTTACTTTACCCTGTCATCGCTTTTTGTATATTGAGCATATGATACAACTACAAAATAAGTTTGTCAACTCTTTTTTTTTATAGTAAAACTCTTTTTATTTTTTTATTAAAGAATTTTTTTTCTCATGAATTTTAGTTTTTGTTGACCCCAAAAGGGAGAAATGATATGATATATTGATAGTTAGCAATGGCTAACTTTGTAACAATTTACTTATTACTTATATACATTATACATCGTAGATAAGATGCAACATAAAAGGGGGAAATTGCATTGTCTAGAAAGAAAAAAGTTGATTCCTTATTGCTGTACCATGATCTTATTTTTGGGATTGTAACTGCATTGGAAGCAAGGGATGAATATACAGCCAGTCATTCAGTACGAGTTAGTGATATGACAGAACAGATATGTTGTCTTTTAAATCTCACTGAGGAGGAAATGGAAACCATTCATATTGCAGCACATCTTCATGATATAGGAAAAATTGGGATTGAGGATCACATTTTAAGAAAATGTGGACCATTGAATAAAGGGGAATGGTTGCTAATGAAACAACATCCTATGATAGGTTATGAGATACTAAAAAAAGTGGATAGATTTGAACAAATTGCTGTCATTGTACGACATCATCATGAGCGATGGGATGGAATGGGATATCCGGATGGTATTAAGGGGGAATTAATCCCACTTGGTTCGAGAATTATTGCAATCACAGATTCGATTGATGCGATGTTGAATGATCGACAATATCGAAAGAAAATGTCCACGGATGAATGCAGAACTGAAATTGAACAAAACATTGGAATTATGTATGATCCTAATATTTCAGAAGTGGTACTGAATAATTGGGAGAAAATTATTAAAAATGAAGATGAAAAAGATTTAATATTGGATTATTCCATTTAAATAAATATCGAATTGACAAATAAAATAAAAATGGATAATATAAAAACGCATAGATAAAAACACAGTTCCGGTTGGTAGTCCGGACGCAGGTATATACCTGTCAGTAACCTGCCCTCCCATGGGTTGTCCATTCTCTGCGTTTAATTTTTTTTATGGGAGGAATACAATATGGCATTAATATCAGCAAAGCTTACTGTGTTTTTTGAAGAACCATTTTGGATCGGCGTGTATGAACGAACAGAGAATCAAAAACTGGAAGTATGTAAAATCTTGTTTGGTGCAGAACCAAAGGATTATGAGGTTTATGATTATCTTCAAAAAAACTTTTCAAAGCTTAAATTCAGTCCGCCGATTCGGGCTAAGAAAAAAGCTCAAAAACCTATCAATCCGAAACGATTGCAGAGAGAAATCAGCAAACAGTTACATGAAACCGGACTAGGAACAAAAGCACAGCAAGCATTAAAACTTCAGCAGCAAGAGTTAAAATCAGAGCGGAAATTAAAACGTAAAAAAAAGACCGAGGAGGAAAAGCAACATCAATTTGATTTAAAACAAAAAAAGAAAAAGCAAAAGCATAAAGGAAGATAAATGCAAGTTATGATTTTCCAGTTGATTTTTAAAATATTCTGTCAATAATGCAAATACTTTGTGTTATAATAAATACAAATATATGTAACAAAATCAAAAGATTTTGTCCTAAAATGTATTTATTGCATCGGTGTGAAGCAAACCGGAGTAACGATTTGCGCTTATGATGTAATATAAGGACAGAGAGGAGTGATGGAAATGAAGAATTTGTTTTCCTATGGAGATGACTTCATTAAGCAGTCGGATTGGAAAGATATCTCACTACTTAAGCTTTGCCTTTTTTCACTTGGGATTCTGTTTGGCATGAAGTTGCCATATAAGGTTCGAAAACCAGCTGCTGCAGCAGCTACAACGGTTTTTGTTGCCACTTATATTCCATTAATGTTCAAGCTGTTAAGGATTTTTACAAAAACAGAAGTAAATGAATAATAAATTTTTCATTAAAACAGTACAGACAATTTAAAAGTTTGTACTGTTTTTTTATGCATAATATTATTTACAGTCACAAAAAAGGTCCTGCAGAGAGTAATAACTTAAATTAATTTTTGAAGATTAGGATGGAAATGGTAAGATTTGTATGATAATGTATTTTTAATAGAAACTTAGGAGAAAAATGTATGAAGAAAAAAATGATATCGTCTGTAAAATCACCACATGTCTTTGTATTATTGTTTACTCTTGTTTTTTTAGCAAGTATATTAACTTACATAGTCCCGGCAGGTGAGTTCGTACGAGTAGAAGACACGATAACTGCACAAAACATTGTTGTACCGGGAAGTTATCATTTGACGGAATCTTCTTCCGTTGCACCTTGGTTAATCCCGATAAAATTTTTCGAAACGCTGACAAACGCTAAAATATCAAAGCTAATCTTTTTCATTTTTCTAATCGGTGGTGCGTTTGAAGTTATCATGCAAAGTGGATGCATTGCATCTATTTGTAAAAGGATGATTGCAATTTTTGAAAAAAGGGGCATTTTGATTGTTCCTGTCTTTATTCTTTTCTTTTCTGTTTTCGGCTTTAGTATGGGACTAACTACGGCATCCACTGTATTTGTTCCAATCGGAATTGCACTTGCCCGTGCATTGGGATTTGATGATCTTACCGGGGCTGCAATGGTTATGCTTGGTACAAATGCCGGATTTGCTGCCGGAATTTATAATCCTTTTAGCGTGGGCATTGCACAGAGCTTAGCAGAAGTACCGATGTTTTCCGGAGCATGGATCCGTTGGCTGTTGCTTGTTGCCTTATTAGTTCTTACCAGTCTTTACATTATGAAGTATGCAAACACTTCCAAAAGTCTCATTAACATAAAAGGAACCGAGCAGAAAGCGTTATGGGAAACAGTTCAAAATACAGAGTCTGATTCGAATACAATAAAACAGGTACTTGTTTTATGTTTATTTGCAATTACTCTTTGTATTATTACCTTCGGAGTTTCTAATTTAGATTGGGGAATACAAGAGATTGCTGTCTCGTTTTTTATTCTTGGAATTATAGCAGGATTATTATCCGGTTTTGGAGCAAACAAAACTTGTGAGATTTATCTTTCTGGATGCAAAAAAATGATGAAAGGTGCTTTCATCATTGGAATTGCGGCTACTATGCGAACGGTTTTATTTGAAGGCGGTATCTTGGATACCGTTGCCTATCATTTGATGGATGTTGTCAATGAACTTCCTTCTTGGGCACAGCTTTTGGGCATGTTCTATGCAAATGCAGCCATTGATCCGATTATTACATCCGGTTCTGCACATGCAGCTGTAGTAGTACCCATTATGGTACCTATGGCAGATGCAATGCAGCTGAGTCGACAATCTGCTGTTTTTGCATTTCAATTAGGAGATGGATTGGTAAATCTGATTTCTCCAATTTCGACTACATTGACAAGCTGTCTTGCTGTATCTGGCATTTCATATGGAAAGTGGCTTCGTTTTTTTCTTCCATTGGTAGGTATCTACATGATAGTGGGTACTGGTTTTATCGTTCTTGCAAGTTTAACTGGTTATTAATTTATTTATTTTAATAAAAAATCATAAAAAATAATTTGAATTAAAGCGTACTTTTTCCGGCAGTACTATCTCTTACAATTAGTTCTGTTTTCAGTAATGTTTTATGTGATTGTTCTTCCTCAATTTCCCCCATAATGGAAAGGGCAAGGTTAATCGCTCTTTTTCCGATTGCTTCTTTTGGAAGTGTTAAAGTTGTAAGGGAAATAAAGGACATTCTCCCTAAAAATAAATCGTCGTGACCCATGACTGCGACGTCTCGTGGAACCTCAACTTTATGAGATTTCAATGAATCCAAAACGCCCATTGCCATCAAATCGCTTGCACACCAGATGGCGGTGGGCAGTTTTTTTTGTGCAATGAGACGATCGGTTAACGTTTTTCCTGCAGTAAAGGTATCCGCATGATCTCCTTCAATGTACACCTGTGGAGAAAGCCCTAAAGATTTCATAGTTTCTTCATAGCCTTCAATTTTTTGTAAAATAGTCCGGCTTTTTGGATGATAAGCAAATAATGCAATGTCTTTGTGTCCAAGATTTGCTAGATGTTGAACAGCGAGGACTCCACTGTGTCGGTAATCGGCGGCAATGCAGTATTCTTCTTCCATTCCGGTTTTACCGCCTATGAAGATAATTGGAACAATTCCTTTACAAATTTCTTTGATATGGGATACATCACTGCTTACAGAAGCGATAAGCAAAGCACCGACCCGATTTTCACACATAATATGACAAAATGATTTTTCTAATTCAATGCTGCGCCCACAGCTGCCTAAAAGTACAGATAGTCCATGCTTGGCACTTTCAGCACTGACAGTATTAAAGACCTCATTGTAAAGGGTATCCGCACCCATTGCAGGGACAATCATCCCGATGCTGTTTGATCGTTTGGAGGACAAACTCCGTGCAAAGGCATTTGGTGTATATCCGATTTCTTTGGCGATAGCACGAATTTTTTCCGTAGTAGCTACTGAAATATCCGGATATCCACGTAGTGCTCTTGATACTGTTACGTGAGAGACGCCGGCTATTTTCGCTATCGTTTTAATTGTAGGCTTTTTATCCATAAATTTCTCCATGAAAGGTGATAGTTTTACATATATTTATAGATTTATTTTAACATATGCTCTGATATTAAACAATGTTGAGGAAAATCAGATAAAACTTTTTAAGTCTTATGTTTGGTTAATATTGACAACAAAATGACTTTTTGTTATCCTTACTTTAACGTTTATGTACACGTTAAAGTAACACATTGTTTTTAAAAAGTCAATTGCTGTTTTATAAATGGAGGTGAAAAAATAAAACAGTTTTAAAACACCAAAAGAAAGGAAAGAAGTTACATGAAAACGAATCTACATAAAAAAACGGCATTTATAATCGCTTTATGCATGCTGATTACTTTATTCCCGTCAACTGCACTGGCGGGTACTTTACCACAGCCGACAGGCCTTAAGCTGGGTATTGGGAAACTTGGTTATACGAGTTATTCAGGTTGTGCAACGACGCTAGGTATTCATTTTGATGACGTATCAGATGAGTATTATAACTACCACGTGGTTGCCAATGGAACTTATCAGGGTCACTCCTGGGAGGATGAGGGCAAAGGCAGTATTGCTTTTCCGTTTGTGCCTCTGTTTGATTGGATGATCTGTGACGGACAAAGTATGAAGGAACGTCACTTGGATTCGGTTACGATAGCTTTTACAGATAGAGATAATAAGAGTGAAGGTCCTTCGGCTACGCTTAATACAGATATTACCGTTACCCAGGTAGAAAGCAGCGAAAAATATACAGCTTACTATGTGGGCACAAAAAATCCCAATCCGCCTGATGATCCATATTATAATCCAGATGATAAAGAAGCTACTTTCAAGATAAATGGATTACCACCCGAACATTCATATTATTTTGTTGCGGGGCATACGAGAATTGGTTCACAATCAAGTTCAAATGGGACGGCGGTATTCGACGATTATTATTATAATGGACGATGGACTGTGGGATTGGGAGATATGGAAGTAGGAGCCAATGATGCTTATTATATGGATATATTTGAAACCTCGGTGACAAATGATACTACGGCTACTTTAACCATAACTCGTCATCCGGTGGAGATTGTTTTTAGTGGATTTAATGTTACTGTAAAAGACACATTGATGTACACTGGAGCACCTCTTACTCCGTCTATTTCTGTGACGACGATAGAAGATACACCGGTAACGTTAACAGAGAACTCGGATTATACGGTATCTTTTGAAAAAAATGGAGCTAGTATTTCAGCAACTGAAGTAAAAAATGCGGGAGACTATACGGTGGTTATTAAGGGAAAAGAAGGAACCGCCTATGAGGGGAAGATGGCAACTAAGACTTTTACCGTTGCAAAGGCAACGCCAATTCCTCCAAGTGCTCCGACAGGACTTTCAGCAGTATATGGGCAGACGCTTGCGGATATCGTCTTACCTTCTGGATTTTCTTGGCAGGATTCGGATACGACGCCAGTAGGAAATGTGGGAACGAATACGTTTAAAGCACAGTATAATTTGGATGCGGAAAACTATCATTCAGTTACAGGAATTGATGTGTCAATAGAGGTGTCGAAAGCCGATCAAAGAAGACCTGAATTGACGCTATCTTCCAGTACAGGCATTTTAGGATTGACTCCTCCGGAATTCACATTGGCGGCAGATGGAGGTACGGGGGCACTGCATTATGTAAGCAGTAATCCGGCTGTTGCTACAGTGGAAGAAAGCACTGGTGCCATTACAATAATAGCTCCGGGGACGACCACCTTTACGGTAAAAAAGGATGGTAATTTAAATTACAAGGATTCGGATGAAAGTGCTGCTGTTACACTGATTGTAAAAAATAAGGTTGAGCTTACAGCCAGAGATACTGTTGCAACGGAACCAGCGTTTGTTGCACATTTGAAAAATCAGGGAAAAATTAACGTAGGGGAATCAATTAGAACCGGATTAACAAATGAATTTACTGTTGCAGTAAAAGGAAAGTCCACCTTAACAACTTATGCCAGCAGTGATGCGGCTCAGGGAGAAGCAAAATGGATTGGATTGCTTATTGGAAATTTAAAAGTCAATGACGGCACGGAATATCCGATGACAGATCTTTATTATAAAACCACAGAATCAGCAATTTATTTAAGATTAACAGACACGGATAAAAGTGAATCTTTGCAGGTGGGAGGAACGGATAAGGAACTCGTTTTATGGATTAAATCCGATGTGGATACAACAAAAAATATATGGCTTGCAACTTCTGTAGATGGTGCGAATGAAACAAAACTAACCATTAACTTTACGCCTTATTCGAATTCTTCAAGTGGAGGTGGACATGGCGGAAGTGGCGGTGGAGGCACACCGGCAATTCCACAACCGAAACCAGATCAGACGAAAACAGAAGGAACGACTACAAAAGCGACCACAGAAGTAAAAGCAAGTGTCAATGGAGAAAAAGCAAATGCTTCCATTTCACAAAAAATGATTGCGGATACGTTAAAAGCAGCAGAAGAAGCAGCAAAAAAGGCAGGAACGACTCCTTTGGTGGAAATCAAAGTAGATGCTCCGAAAAATATGCAGAAGGTCAGTACGACTATACCTGTTTCCGCGTTAAATGATTTATCAAAAAGCAAGGTAGAAAGCTTGCTTATTAATACACCAATTGGTGATTTAAATTTAAGTGAGGGATCCATGCTATCCATTGCAAAACAAGCAGGTGATGGCAATATTACGCTTAATGCGGGTAAGGTGGATTCATCGAAGGAACTCAATGAAAAGCAGAAGCAAGCAATTGGGGATGCACCTGTTTATGACATTTCTATTATGAGCGGAACAAAGGCAATTACAAAATTTGATGGTCCGATTACCATTTCTTTGCCTTATGACTTGAAAAAGGGTGAAAATCCAGATGGTGTAATGGTATGGTATGTGGACAGCAAAGGTAATATAGAGCCGATGAAGTGCGTATATGATACAAAAACAAAGACAGTGAGCTTCAAGACAACACATTTTTCCTTATATGCCATTGGTTATGAAAAGATCTGGGAGAATCCTTTCCAAGATGTGAAAGCAAATGCTTGGTTTTTCAAGTCAGTGCAATTTGTATATGAAAAGGGCCTGCTTGCTGGTACTTCTGATACTACATTTGCACCAAATGAAACTGTATCCCGTGCAATGCTTGTTACAGCACTTCACCGTTTGGCAGGAAAACCACAAGCAGGAGCGAACCAATTCAAGGACGTTACAAATGGTATGTGGTATGTAGATGCGGTTAATTGGGCATCTGAAAAGCAGATTGTGAATGGATATGGGGATGGTGTATTTGGACCGAATGATAATGTTACAAGGGAACAAATGGCAGTGATTCTTTATCACTATGCAAAAGAAAAGGGATATGATGTTTCTGTTTCTGGAAATTTAACAAGCTTTACGGATTCCGATCAAATCTCAGATTGGGCAAAAGAGTCTATGAAGTGGGCAATCGGAAAAGGCTTGCTATCAGGAAAAGGTGAGAATGTTCTTGATCCTTTAAGTACAGCAACCAGAGCGGAAGTCGCAACAATTCTTAAGCTTTTTGTTGAAGTAAAATGAAAAAAATAAAATATAAAATACATACACATTGAGGATGCAGGGGCGTTAATCAATGGTCTCACAATTACGGATGTGGATGGTGTAACACAAGTATTTACAAAATTTGACTCGTGCGGAAGCTGCTAGTCTGATATATCAAATGTATCAAAAATAGGAAAGATTATAATTTTCCTTTATAATCTATAAGAACCCCTGATGGTAGACAGTTAGGATAATAGAACTGTTATCGGCAGGGGTTTTTCAATAAATTGCAATCACTTTCTATTGTATAAATAAAGGAGAGATTATAAAAATGTAAACTAAAACATTAGTTAATTTTTACGGAATAATTATTACATAATTACTTTTCATTTATTGATAAAATAAACTTTATTAATTTTCTTTACAATGTTTATCTTTACAAATAAGAATATTTACACTATAATGTGAATATTAAGAAAAAAGAGAGAGGAAAAATGAAAAAAATTTATGGATATGTGCATCATAGTGCAAATGAGTCTAAAAAAATAATAGATCAAAATATTTCTAAATTAAACAAAATGGGAGTAGCTTCTCAAAATATTTTTATAGAGAACCCACGCAGTAAAAATAAAAAAAGTGAATTAGATCGTCTTTTTGCAGAAATAAAGCCTGGAGATACTCTAATTTGTACGGATATGCTGCAGATTGCAAAAAGCACCCGGCAATTTAGTGACTTAGTAGAGTTTGCAAAAGAACAAAAATTGAAATTAATCGTTGGAGAATTTGTCTTAGATTGCAGCAAAGAGCTTGATTCTTTTACAGAAGGAATGCTCAGGATGGCCGATGTCTTTAAAGATATTGAACACAATATGATAAGTCAAAGAGTAAAAAGTGGTTTGGCAAAGGCAAAGGATAAAGGGAAAATGATAGGAAGACCTTCCTTAAAATTAGAAAATATTCCGAAAAAGGTAATTGAAAATTATGATCTATTGGAAAAAGGTGCAATCAATAAAACGGATTATGCAAAAATATGTTACATCAGCAGACCTACACTAGATAAATACTTAGCATTAATGAGAAGCAGTAAATATTCCAATCAAGAACATGATGGTGATAAAGAAAAGAAATAGGGAATGGGTAATAAATATAGTTTGATATAAACGCTTAGGCGCGGTTATATAGTGGCTAGTCTGTCACGCAATAATATTTTTAGCTATGTGTTAATACGGAGGTATGAACTATGGAAAAAACCAGATTGCCCAAGTTATGGGAAGCGTTGATTCCCGTTGTATTTATGATGGTATTAATCATCATATGTACTGTGTATTGGAAAATTGAACCCCATGTCCCATTGGTATTGTCTTGCATTGTAACTGCATTTATGGCATGGAGATGCGGTTATAAATGGGATGCCATTATTTCTGGAGTATTAGACAGCATTGGAAGAGCAACGGAAGCCTTATTAATTGTAATGGTTGTAGGTATGCTTATTGGTACGTGGGTATGGTCAGGAACCATGCCTGCAATGGTGTATTATGGATTAGACTTAATTTCACCAGGTGCTTTTCTTGTTGTCGGCACAATTCTTACTGCTATTGTAGGCCTTGCAACCGGTTCTTCTTGGACTGCTTCCGGTACCGTAGGTGTTGCATTAATGGGTATTGCAATGGGTCTTGGAATCAATCCTGCTTTAGCAGCCGGTATGGTAATTTCGGGAGCCTATACCGGAGATAAGTTATCCCCATTATCTGACAGTACGAATGTAGCAGCGGCTGGTGCGGAAACACCGCTTTATGATCACGTTCGAGCTATGATGACCACAACCATTCCAAGTTTTTGTATGGCACTTGTCATTTATGGAATCATTGGAATGAAGACTGTAAATGTAGATGGTTACGATGCAACAACAGCCATTGAAATTCAAAATGCCATTGCAGATAATTTCTATTTATCACCTTGGATCATGCTTCCAGTGGTTGTAGTTATTATCGGGGCGGTAAAAAAAATACCGGCAATTCCATCGCTTCTACTTGCAGCAGCTTGCGGATGCATTATCGCGATGATAGCACAGGGGGCATCCATTGCAGATTGTTTAGGTGCACTCCATTATGGATATGAGGCGGAAACAGGAAATGCCATTGCAGATAAGTTATTAAACCGTGGAGGATTAAACTCTATGATGTGGACGATTTCACTCATTATGTTTGCCCTTGCATTCGGAGGAATTCTAGAAAAATGTGGGTTTGTTGAAGTACTTCTCGGTGGTTTGGTGAAGAGAGTAAAAAGTGTTGGCGGACTTGTACTTTCTACCATAATAACGGGTATTATCTGTGATGTCGTATTAACAGACCAGTACTTAGCTATTTTAGTACCTGGAAGAATGTTTTCAAGAGTATATGATGAAAAGGGTCTCAGCAGAAGCTTTTTATCCAGAACAACGGAGGATGGAGCAACTTTATGGTCTCCAATGATACCGTGGAATGGATGCGGTGCATATCAATCAGCAACACTTGGTGTTGCAAATTGGGACTTTGCTCCTTATGCTTTTATGAATTTAATCAATCCAATTTATGCAATCATCATTTCTTATCTGGGAATTGGGGTAAAATATGCTGATGAAAGCAAAAACCCTAAGAATAAAAAGGCAGCATAATCAGATGGCATTAGAGGGATGGCGTAAGAATGAGTAAAGTAAAAGCATTAAATGATAGAAAGCAGAGAAAATCAACGAAGATTCTTACTGGAATCATCGGAACCAGTTTACTTGTACTTGGAGCATATTTGGTATCAATTTACAGCCTACTATGTGGTACATTGCTGCTACTTGCATCTCTTCTTAATAAATATACAATTGTAGAAGAGCAAGGCATTGTTGTAACTTATGATGCAAGAATTTACCAGTATCATGAAGCATGGAACTTTTCGGAAATAACGGAAATGCATATTGAAAAAGTTTCTGACCCTGCTTATACGGTATTGCATTTTACAAAGGATGTTCTATCAAAACGGCTCATTTTTAAAACAGACGATGCAAATGACGTGGTTAAATTAGCATTAAAGCAAAATCCTAAAATTCATTTTGGTGAAGTGGAAGCATAATTGCAGTAAGTTATAAATTTTGAATTAGTATACAAATAGAAAACCCCGATGGTTAAATACCAACGGGGTCTTTTTTTTGGCGAAAGCCCATCCATACGATCCAAACATAGGCACAAGTTTTTGGAATCATAAGCATGCCAATGGGTGGAAATATGTTAGAGAACAATACCACAGGGATATAGAATGCAAAGCTGAGTATAATTGCTAACCACATAAAGCGAAACTCTTTATCCTTTGATTTTTTGCTCTGCTGATAATATAAAATAAGAATGATGCATCCCATAACAGCAAAGGGAATATTACGGTAAATACTCCATATAAGTGGTGAATTTAAACTGAACCATTGATTTTGAGGTGCAAAACAGAGTGCAATTCGTAGAACTGCTAACAAATAAATGAAAAAAGTAAGTTTTTTCTGCCCTGAAATTTTATAGTTTATTCTCCATATATGATACAGCATTATATAAAAAATGGTCATGGTAATGGATGTGATAAATTGTCCAAACCCTAGCATTGAAGCATTCGCTTCCATTCCCGTAGTCCACATAGCATAAATACGGGGTACTAAATGAAATGCATCGCCGGCTCCAAGAACTACAGCCATATAGCCGAATAAACGATACTGTTTTACGTTTCCTGCATTCCAAATCATCTTAATTCCAAGTGTAACAACTGTGATTAAATATAGGATGTCAAATGTAGTTTCAAAAATTTTAGTCATAGATTCCTCCATCATGAACAATGTTCATGTTTCCTTAAAAAAACTTAAATAAAGTATTTTGTCTTTTTCAAATTGTTTTTTATTTTGTTCTAATTATTAATACAGTAAGCGGATAATCATCTCCTTAAAGAAAACGGAATTATTTTCTCCATGTTTCAATGAGGAAATCATGCTTTTAAATACAAAATCAATGAAAGCATCTTTTGTAAAAGAATCATTCCAAAGTAACGGGGATATACGCTGATCCTGCTGTAGTGCATTTAATAATTCATTTTTTATATATTGGAAATATTTTTTTTCAATCGATTTGCCTTTTTCTTTTTCGGCATGATTAAACTGCATAATTTGTTGCAGAAATTCTACTTTGAATTCCTTAAGACGTAGATAAAGATTCTGATAAAGCTGCTCAAAATAATCTGGAAATCCAATATGCGTGGTATTCTTAAATAAGGACTCGCTAATAATAGAACTCCAGAAATCTTCTACCAGAGCAAAAACCAGATCGGATTTTGAGGGAAAATAATTGTATACTGCACCAATGGAAATGTTACAAGCCAAAGCAACACGACGAATGTTCAGATGATTCAAACCTTCGCTGTAAGTGATATCCTTTGCTACCTTAAGTAAGGATTGTTTTGAGGTGACTGTATGATTCATAATTAATATCCCCTTTCAATGTGAACAATGTTCATGTTAATGGATATATATTTATTTGTCAAGTAGTTTACCCTATAAAGTTACGAGGTAAAATTTTCTTATTTTTTGATTTTGATCGGACTCGATTGCCTAATATTAGTGTTATCATTATTAAATTTATAACATATAATGATTTTTTTAAAGAATGCTTAGTAAACGATGTACATTCTCCATCACTTTTTCACAATCAATGCACGAATAATTTATTACAAGCTTATGCTGCAGGTTTTTTTCTTGTAAGTTATTTTTACATCCATAATAATAATCAGATAAACAGGATATATTTATACCATTATTATGAGCTTGTTGAATGAGTTCTTCATCTGATATATCTGTATTTACATCCAAAATAAAGTGAAGTCCAGAATTTTCTTCTAATACAGTGACCTTTTTATTGAAAGGACTCTTTTTTATTTTTTCAAGTAAAGAATCCCTTTGCGACCTATAAAAATTCCGCATACGATTAATATGTCGTTCAAAATGACCTTTCTCGATAAAGCTTGCTAGTGTGTATTGTTCAAAGCTGGAGACTGTACAAGAATAAAATCCCATCTCTTCACGGAATTTCTCCATTAAATGAAACGGTAAAACCATATAACTGATACGAATCGTCGGTGCAATAGTTTTTGAAAAAGTGTTTATATAAATTACTTTTTCATTTGCATCAATGCTTTGCAATGTTTGAATTGGCTTTCCATGAAAACGAAATTCACTGTCATAATCATCTTCGATAATATAACGACTGCTATCCTGATTCGCCCAATTCAATATTTCCTGTCTTCGTTTCATTGGTGTGATAATCCCTGTGGGAAAATGATGAGAGGGTGAAATGTGTATAATATTTGCTTTACTCTGCTTTAATTCATGAATGGACAAGCCTTGGGAATCCAGATGAATCGATGCAAATGAAACATCATTTGCAGCATAGATTTTTGAAATTTTAGAGTATCCCGGATTTTCTAATGCATATACATGTTCTCTTCCTAATAGCTGAATCAACAGATGATATAAATATTCTGTTCCGGCACCGATAAGGATTTGATCCGGTAAAACATGCATACCTCGAAAATGATACAGATGATCAGCAATGGCAGTCCTTAATTGTTCTGTTCCATTGAAAGGCATTGGTTGCAACAATTGGCTGCCTTTTTCGCTCAGCACTTCACGCATAAGCTTTGACCATACAGAGAAAGGAAATTTTTCGGCAGGGACAGCATTGCTCTTAAAATCGATTAAGAATTCATCTTTTTTTCGTTCCAGTGGTTGTATATGTGTTTTTACTTGTGATTTTAATGGTTTTTGCAGGGAAGTTTTTTGTAGCTCACATGCATAATAACCTTTTTTTTCAATGGAATAAATATAGCCTTCCGACAGCAATTGGGTGTAAGCATTTTCCACGGTGATAATACTTATTTTTAAATGCTGTGCAAGTGAACGTTTGGATGGCAGCTTTTCATTTGATGCTATCTTCCCATCTAAAATATCATTTTTTATGTTTGTATAAAGAAGCTCATATAAAGTTGATTTTTCTTTATTATGAAGATTATATGTTAACAATTTTATCTCTCCTATTAAACTGACATTAAAAAAAATAATCAAAATGAATATATCAATAATATCACTTTTGATTATAATGGAGTTAAATTCAATTGTAAATAAGGAGATTTATAAAAATGAGAAATGACAGATTAGAATTAAATAAAAATCTTGCACAGATGCTTAAGGGTGGAGTAATCATGGATGTAACAACTCCGGAGCAAGCTAAAATTGCCGAAGCAGCCGGTGCTTGTGCGGTAATGGCACTGGAACGCATTCCTGCTGATATTCGTGCTGCGGGAGGCGTTTCTCGTATGAGTGATCCTAAAATGATTAAAGGAATTCAGGAAGCCGTTTCGATTCCGGTAATGGCAAAATGCCGTATTGGTCATTTTGCAGAGGCACAGATTTTAGAAGCCATTGAAATTGATTATATTGATGAAAGTGAAGTATTATCCCCAGCTGATCATATCTATCATATTGATAAAACAAAGTTTCATGTACCATTTGTATGTGGTGCAAAGGATCTTGGAGAAGCACTTCGAAGAATCAATGAAGGTGCTGCTATGATTAGAACCAAAGGTGAGCCAGGTACCGGTGATGTCGTTCAGGCTGTACGTCATATGCGTATGATGCAAAGTGAAATAAGAAGATTGACTTCTATGAGTAAAGATGAGTTGTATGATGCGGCGAAGCAGCTACAGGTTCCTTATGAATTGGTTGTTTTTGTTCACGAAAATGGGAAGCTTCCGGTTGTAAACTTTGCAGCAGGGGGAGTTGCAACTCCTGCGGATGCAGCTCTGATGATGCAGCTTGGTGCAGAAGGTGTGTTTGTTGGATCAGGTATTTTTAAATCCGGAGACCCTGAAAAGCGTGCAGCTGCTATCGTAAAAGCAGTAACCAATTTCCAAAATTCCAAAATGCTTGCTGAATTATCTGAGGATTTGGGTGAAGCTATGGTCGGCATCAATGAACAAGAAATTGAGTTGTTGATGGCGGAAAGAGGGAAATAATATGAAAGTTGGAATTCTTGCACTTCAAGGAGCGTTTATTGAGCATGAAAAAATCCTTCAGAAAATAGGAATCGAAACCTTTGAAATCAGACAAAAGGAGGATATTAAAGATTCTTTTGATGGGTTGATCCTTCCGGGCGGAGAAAGTACGGTTATGGGTAAATTGCTGCATGATTTGGAATTATTCAATCCGCTGCAAGCAATGATTTTCGAAGGATTCCCTGTTTTTGGAACTTGTGCAGGACTTTTGCTGCTTGCAAAAGGAATCATTAATGACAACCGACTGCATTTTGCTGCTATGGATATTACTGCAAAAAGAAACGCTTATGGAAGACAGTTGGGCAGTTTTTATACGGAAGAGGAGTTTAAAGGAATCGGTAAGATTCCTATGACGTTTATACGTGCACCATATATAGAATCGGTTCAGTCTGATACAGAAATTCTTGCAATGGTAAACAATCAAATTGTTGCTGCAAAGCAAAAAAATCAACTAGTTACATCTTTTCATCCAGAATTAAATAAAGATACCGCCGTTCATGAATATTTTATAAAGATGATTAAAGAGAAAAAATAAGAGTGAAACAATTCTTCATGAAAGGGAAAATCCCACTTCGAAACAATGGTTCTAAGTGGGATTTTCTACTTGTTTACTGCTAAAATAAAGGTTTTTAAAAGATCTTCGACGTAAGGGAGATACTTTGGATTGAGATTGGAGAGTAACTCGTGAAAAACGGTTAAATTATTCTTTTCCTGTTTACCAAGTACAATGTAATCAGCTGAAGCACTTAAGGCATTGCATACCTTATAAAGGGTTGTGGTTGACATGCCTCTTCTGCCAAGTTCAATTTGGGCAAGAAATTGCGGCGATACATCAATACATTCTGCAAGTTTTTCACGGCTTAATTTTAGTTCTTCTCTTTTGTTGCGGATACGTAATCCAATTTGCATGTTTAAATCTTTTTTCATCTTAGCACCTCTTTAAAACTATCGTATAGGAAGCTGTTAGCTATAAAAACAAGCTGTAAGATATTGATTTTATTAATCTAATAGCTTATACTAAGATTATTAATATATACGAAAATTAAATAAATTATGCATTAATATTTAAAATAACTAGTTCTATATCTTTAAGGAGCTGAACGAATAAATAAACTTATTGCTTGCTGTTCGGTAATACCGAATTTTTTTTATTTTATAATGGTGGGAAAGGAGGGAGCTATGAAAAACCATAGGAAAGAGTTAATGCAGTTGAAAACGATAAATAAACTATTCG
>JAYFPL010000150.1:0-10476 GCA_034927775.1 Anaerovorax sp.
TTAAAAGTGGTTGAGTGTATTGCAAACATGGATAGCGCATCACCAGACAATATTAAACTGGTAGAGAGCGTAATGGAAAAAAAGTTTGCTTCTGTTTTGTCTACCGATTTCGCGCAAATTGGTGGCGTGGACTATATTGCAGATGTAATGAATCATATGGATCGTGGTAATGAAAAATATATTTTCGATGAATTGGGCAAAAAGGATGCAAAACTTGCCGATGAAATTCGTAAGAAAATGTTTGTATTTGAAGATATTGTTGTATTGGACAGTATGGCTATTCAAAAATGTCTTCACGAGGTGGATTCTCACGATTTGGTTTATGCGCTTAAAGGTGCAACAAGAGAAGTGTCCGATGTTATTTTTGCAAATATGTCCTCTCGTATGGCAGAGACAGTCCGATCCGATTTGGAATACACATACAATGTAAGGGTTCGAGATGTAGAAGAAGCACAACAGCGTATTGTAGCTGTTGTTCGCCGCCTGGAAGAAGAAGGAGAAATTGTTGTTTCCAAGGGTGGTAAAGATGAAATCATTGCTTAATGGTTCATTGTATGAATGCAAATCATAAATACGAGGGGGTGTAAAAACTGAAAGTCGAAGAATATAAATTCTTTCAGTATTTTGGGAACGACGAAACAAAAGAGGAAACTCCAATTGAACATGAGCAGTGCGATGAGTCTGATTTTAAGGAAGAGGAATCTGATAAAGGTGCTTTGGGGATAGAGGAAACAAAAGTCTTAGCAAATACAGAGGAAATAGATGAGCAATCAAATATGAAAGCTTGGCTGGAGGAAGCATCAATGAATGTTCCACAGGAAATTATAGAACAGGCAAGACAAGAAGCAGATGAAATCATGAGAAAAGCAGCTATGGATGCAAGTGAAGTCATGAATGCTGGGCGTCAGAGAGCTTTAGAAGTACAGGAAGAAGCAAAAACACAGGGTTATCAGGCGGGATATGATATAGGAAAAAATGAAGCCATTAAAAAGGTGGAAGAAGAATATAAAAATCAATTAAGCCAAGAGTATTCTGTGTTTCTAGAAAGTATGTATACAGCAAGCTTACAAATAGAAGAGAAGAAGAAAGAAATGCAAATGCAATATCTAAAACAAATGCAAGAAATGGTATTGACAATTGCAGAAAAGGTTATAAATGTAAGTTTAAAATCCAGTGCAGAGGTTATTGAACGTATGATTCTTTTTGCATTAGAAACGAGTGCGTCTTATCAATGGGCAAAGGTTCGAATTTCAGCAGAAGATGCGAAAAGAATGCAAGAAGCTGGTGTGGATTTGGAATCAGCGTTAAAGCATGTCGCAGAACGAGTGAAAATTGTTGTAATTGAAGATGCACCATCAGGAACTTGTTATGTAGAATTTCCAGATCAAATCATCGACGCGAGTGCACAGACACAGCTCCAAAATATCCGAACACTGATAGAGACGTAGTAGTTTAGGGGGATCGATTTTGTTTTTTCAAGAAATGACAAACTTAATAAAGAAAGCAGAAACGGTCAGCCGTATCGGTAAGATTGAAAATGTAATTGGCATGACAATTGAAGCTTCCGGAAGTAAAGCCGGAGTCGGGGATATTTGCATGATCAGTGATGACGGAAAGCATGAAGTTATGGCAGAAGTAGTGGGTTTTAAGGATGAAAAAATTCTTTTAATGCCATATGCTGAGCTAAGTGGAATTGCTGTTGGAAATTATGTGAGGAATACGCATCAAAAATTACAAATTCCTGTAGGTGATTTCTTACAAGGCCGCGTGGTCGATGCACTTGCAAATCCGATTGATGACATGGGAGATTTTCCGAAAGGAGAAAAGTACACTGTCGTAAATAAATACATTAATCCATTGTTACGACCGCCAATATCACAGCGCTTAGACTTTGGAATGAAGGCTATTGACGGGCTTACGACCATCGGAAAAGGGCAAAGAATTGGTATTTTTGCAGGAAGTGGTGTTGGAAAAAGTACTTTAATGGGTATGATTGCAAGAAATGGCAAAGCAGATATCAATGTTATTGCTTTGGTCGGGGAGAGAGGAAGAGAAGTCCGGGAGTTTCTTCAAAAGGATCTAGGAGAGGACGGATTAAAACGTTCGATTGTAATTGTGGCAACCTCAGACCAGCCTGCAATGCTGCGAATGAAATGTCCTATGGTAGCCACTACGATAGCGGAATATTTTAAAAATCAAGGGAAAGATGTATTATTGATGATGGATTCACTGACTCGATTTGCTATGGCTCATCGAGAAGTTGGACTTGCAGTCGGAGAACCACCGGTTGCAAGAGGTTATACTCCATCTATTTATAGTGAACTTCCTAAATTATTGGAACGAAGCGGTAATTTTAAAGAAGGATCGATTACGGGTATCTATACTGTTCTAGTAGAAGGGGATGATACCAATGAACCAATTTCCGATACGGTTCGAGGTATTGTAGACGGACACATTGTTCTTTCCAGAAAATTAGCTCATAAGAATCATTTTCCGGCTATTGATGTGAACAGCAGCATTTCAAGACTTATGGATTCTATTGTAACACCCGAGCATAAGCAAATGGCGTCTAAGATACGTGATCTTATGAGTACTTACCAGCAAAATGAGGATATGATTGCTATTGGTGCTTATAAACCAGGAAACAATCTTAAATTAGATGAAGCGGTTTCTAAAATGGATGCAATCAATACTTTCCTGAAACAAGAAATTGATCTTTCTTTTCAATATGATGAAATATTAACCCAAATGCAAGCTATCATTCGATAAGATAAAAAGTAAGGTGAGTAAATAATGAAAAAATTTCAATTTTCATTAGAAAATGTAAAAAAATATAAAGAGCAAATTTTAGATGGCTTACGAATGGAGCATGCTGTTCTTTTAGCAAAGATACAGCACCAAGAAAAGATAATTCAAGAGATGGAACAGCAGTATGAGTCTTATAATAATGAATTAAGAGAAAAAAATGCAAATGGCATTACTACACTCGAAATACGTCAATATAAGCAATATCTAAGAATTATGCAACATCGAATAAAAGAACAGTTCTCTTTGTTGGAAAAATTAAAAAAGGAAGAATCAGAAAAGAAAGAGGAGGTTTTGGAAGTAAAAAAAGAAGCTGCATCCTTTGATATATTAAAAGAAAAACGATGGTTGGAATATAAAAAATTAGAACAAAAGGAAGAAGAACTTCGTATTGATGAAATGATTTCGAATAAAATGTATCGTGAGAAAGCATAGGATTATTAACATGAAAGGGAATCCTTTCAGTTAATTAATAATCAAATATGGAAAGGAGGTGAGAAAATGTACGCAGCAAGCGATCTTTTACAAATTCAGCCTTATAAACCAAAAGCAAAGTTGGATGCCAAAACAAAGGAGAACAATAAAAATTCCGGATTTGATAAATCTTTGTCTCTTGCTTTTGAAGAATCTTCTGTTAAAAAGAGAATCTCTCCAGATTTAAAAAAAGAGCCAGAGTCAATTCAAAAATCTGACAAACAGGATGAAAGACCTTTTACTGAAGCAGATTTGGTAAATGAACAGGCTGCTATGGCTATGTTTGTTTTAAATGCGAATCATGAACCGTTATTCGATATAAAACAAAACGATCAGCTATCTGGTCTGTTTCAAAACATTGAGGAATCGACATTGATTTTTGATGGACAGGATGCTATGAAATTAGAATCTCCTTTTACAGTCGAAGAAATGATGCTGTCTGCTGATAATCTGGGAACAATTCAGAATTTATTAGGAAAAGGCAATACATCCTTTCCAGCAAACATTCAAGAAGGAATAGAAATTCCATTTGAAATGAAGAACATCTTGGAGCCAAGCGGATTAAAACAGCCAATAAAAATGGAAACAACGTTGTCACAATCCAATGAAGCGCTGAATCATAGCATAATAAGCAATCAATCTGAAATTAAGCCTTTAGAAATTAGCAATATAAAAAGTAATGATGCGTTGATGATAAATAATCAAAAAGATGGATTGAAGGAAGAAAATAAAGAAGGAATGTTAAGCGAAATAAGTGGGCAAAAACAAGAAGCTTTAGATTTTTCCAAGATAAACATTAAAGTTGGCGAAAGTACAATCAATGCGGACTCTAATTTATTCGGCAAAGACATTGCAGAAAAGATATTGTATCATGCTTCAAACGGTAAAAATGTATTTGAAGTTCAGTTAAATCCAAAAGAATTGGGAAGTATTCAGATTAAATTAACTTTTGAATCTGGTAAAGCCTCTGTTCTCTTAAATTGTTCCAATCCCAAAACACAGGAGTTATTAATGGCTCAATCCGAAAACATCCGTCATATTATTGAACAGCAAACTGGATCAGATACGATTGTAACTGTGAAAGAGGAAGCTTATAGGAATCAACAAGATTTTGATGGACGAGGACAAAATAGTCGCCAAGAAGAACAAAGACAGCAATCACAAAAAGATGACACTGTTAATGCAGAACAATTTTTACAGCAGCTAAAATTAGGATTATTAGGAAGGGAGGATACAAACTATGGCTTCAATTGATTCAATCAATCAGTTAGATAGTGCCTATAAAAATAGAACAATCAATCCAGCAGAAGCTAAGAATAGTAAGATGGGAAATTCTGATTTGGGTCTTGCAGATTTTATTACACTTTTAGTTGCGCAATTAAAGAACCAAGATATGATGAATCCGATGTCAGATACCGATTTTATTGCTCAGATGGCACAGTTTTCGGGATTGCAAGCAATGACTACCCTTTCAGAAACCAATAATACTGCTTATGCGGCTTCCTTAATTGGTAAAAAGGTGACAGCAGCATCGTTGGATGAAAATGGAGCTTTGCAAAAAGTCGAAGGCAATGTAACGGGGGTTAGCTTATTTGAAGGAAAACCGATTATTTATATTGGTGATAAATCGTTTGACCTGAATCAAATAATGGTTGTAGGCGAATTGCCAACCATCGATGAATCAACGAATGGTGATGAAAAATGAATGGGATAAACGAATACAATCGAGTCACACGTATCGAACAAAGTACAGCTAAAATCAATGAAGTGCTACGTAGAAATACTAGTGGTGCAAGCTTTGAAACCATACTAAAGGAACAATTAAATAAAAATGAAAGCTTACAATTCTCAAAGCATGCAAAGGAACGTGTGAATCAGCGTGGTATTGAAATCACCGATACTTTATTAAAGGACTTAAATAACGCCGTTTCAAAAGCAAGAGATAAGGGCGCCAAAGATGTGGTGATTTTTGATGCAAAGAATGCGTTTATAGTAAACATCCCAAATAATATGGTGATAACAACAATGGCTGGAAGTGAACTAAAGGAAAATGTATTTACAAATATTGATAGCGCCGTAATTATATAGCTGGACCATTTTGGAGGTTATAGAGTCAAATCCGATTGATTTGATTCATACGGCAAATGAAAGGAGACCAAATGGTTAGATCAATGTTTGCTGCAGTAGCAGGTCTACGTGCACACCAAACAAAAATGGACGTAATAGGAAACAATATAGCCAATGTAAACACTTATGGATATAAAAAAGCTAGGGCTACTTTTAAAGATCAATTTTATGCTACATTGAAAGGTTCAAGTGCTCCGGGAGAATTATATGGAGGCGGGAATCCTTCACAGATTGGGTACGGTTCTCAAATTGGTTCCATTGACGTGGCGCATTCCACTGGAGGAATTGCAGCTACAGATATTGCCACAGATGTCATGATCTCGGGTAATGGATATTTTCTTGTAGGGGAGTATAACAAAGCAGGTTATGATACCACAAGCAAAACAGATGGTAATAATCTAACTGCTTTAAATATGACTAGAGTTGGTATTTTTTATTTTGATGGCAACGGTAATTTGGTAGATGGCAATCGGAATCATGTGTATGGATTTAAAAACTATGCAGAGATTGGTAAGGATCCAAACTATATAAAACCAGATGCAGGTGGTGGCGAGGCAAAGAAGACATTGGAAGCTTTGCAAATTCCTCAGATTGTTATGAATAAGGATGGCAGTCCATTATTGGATGGAGACGGTAATTATACAATGGTTCAATACGATGAAACAACCGGTGATCCGACAAATCTTGGTACGGATGGATATGCTGCCAGCATGAAGTTAAATTCAGTTAGTATTGGAGCTGACGGTACTGTTTCCGGGATTAACGATAAGAAGCAAGTTGTTATTGTGGGAAGAATTGCTGTTGCAAATGTGCCAAATCCAAATGCGCTGGAATCAACAAATAATTCTTATTTCAAAGCAAAGGAAAACACGGGTATTATTTCAGCTGAAGTACCGGGTGAAGGTGCTACTGGTACACTAGAATCCGGAAAGCTGGAAATGTCAAATGTAGATCTTTCTCAAGAATTTACCGATATGATCACGACACAAAGAGGTTTTCAAGCAAATACAAGAATCATTACGGTAACTGATCAGATGCTTGAAGAACTTGTTAATTTAAAGCGATAAATTATTTCTTAAGACAGGGTATCTTCTGCCCTGTCTTCTAAAAAAGAAAGGAACGCAAAATGATTAAACTCACAAAGCTTAACAATGAAGAATTCATTGTTAATTCCAACCAAATTCAAATGATTGAATTAATTCCGGAGGCAAAAATAGTTTTGATGAATCGAGAATTTTTTGTTGTAAGAGAAAGCGCGGAAGAAATCATTGAGAAAATCATTCAATATAATGCCAAAATTATAGATGCAGCAAACATCACTGTAGTAAAAAATCAAGAATAACCTAATATTTTAGGGTACGTGGAAGGAGCAAAGGGTATCAATGGATTTTACTAGTATAATCGGGATTATCAGTTGTATATTGCTAGTTATAAGCGGTATTATAGTTGAAAAAACAGGCATTAACGTTGGCTCTTTAATTAATTTTGCAGATCCTCAGAGTGCGCTTATTGTAATCGGTGGTACCTTTGCAGCTATTTTTGCATCTTTTTCAATATCTTCACTAAAAGCAATTCCAAAACATTTAAAGATTATTATAACAAAGGATAGACACAATCCGATTGATTATATTGATGCGATTGTAGGATGCGCTGAAATCGCGAGAAAAAATGGATTGCTTGCATTGGAAGAACATGCAAACGAGCAAGAAGATCCATTTTTAAAGTCCAGTTTGCTATTGATTGTTGACGCTATTGATGCGGACAAGGTAAGAGCAATGCTGGAAGGCGACTTGGGATATATGAGTACACGCCATGAGGAGGCAGTTTCTATTTATGAAAAAGGTGCAGCATTGGCGCCTGCTTTTGGAATGATAGGAACATTAATTGGGTTAATTAATATGCTTGCCGGATTGGATTTGAATGCTGAGAATGGTACGGATAGTTTGACAAGTGGTATGGCTGTTGCATTAATAACAACCTTTTATGGCTCTATGCTGGCTAATGTTTTCTTTACTCCGGTTGCTAACAAATTACAGGTTCGTCATGAGCGCGAGCTATTGTGTAAGCAAATCATTATTGAAGGAATTTTATCCATTCAATCCGGAGAAAATCCAAAATTCATTCGCGAAAAGTTAATGTCCTTCTTATCGGAAAAGGATAAAATAAGTCTTTCCGGAGGCGGCGATGAGGATAATGGAGACAAGAAAAAGAAAAAATCGAAAAAAGAGAAAAAGAAAAAATAAACGAATTGAGATACATAGAAATTATATTTGGAGGTGACACCGGAAATGCAAAAAAAACCAAAGAAACCGGTTGATAAGAATGCATGGATGAATACATACAGTGATATGGTAACGTTATTATTGTGTTTCTTTGTGTTACTTTTTTCGGTATCCAGTGTTGATTCTGCAAAATGGTCTATCTTAGTAAAGGCATTAAACCCTAATGCAAAGGAAGTATCACAAATAGTTACAGATCTAACAGAAAGTCAGGGTGAAGATCCTCTTGATTCAGGAGGAAAGGGCCTGATGACGGATGTTACAGAATTTCAAGACTTGTATTATCAGATGCAGGAATATATAATAGAAAATAAATTGTCTGGTGATGTCGAAGTTCATCAAGGGGATGGGTATACATTTATTGTCTTTCGTAACGATGTTTTTTTTGATGGGGACAGTTCGATTTTAAAACAAAGGGGAAAAGACGTATTAACTTTCCTTGCCTCTGGTATTCAGCCAATTCAAGATCAGATTAATGAAATGCGTATTTTGGGTCATACGAATCAAGCGGATCCTAATCGACCTAATCCGATAACCGGCGATCGTTTTTTATCCTCTGATCGTGCAACGACTGTTTTGGTTTATGTTCAGGAAAAAAATGTAATTGATCCTAAAAAACTGATTTCCATTGGGTATGGACAACATTACCCAATTGCACCTTTTGTTAGAGAAGAAGACCGAGCAAAAAACAGAAGAGTAGAAATTTTGATTACACAAAGTAATAAGGTTAGTGTTACTTTAGAAGAAGTATACAGACAAATTGATGAACATGAAAATGTGACGGCTGGCCCGGGAGATCAAGGAGAGTCGGTAGGACAGCCATTAATTAATACAGAAAAACAATCACAATAAAAGAGGAGAGCAGTATGGGTGATGTTTTAACACAAAGCCAGATAGATGCCTTATTAAATGCTGTACAAACAGAAGGATTTGACGAGCAAGCTATGACTAGCAGTGCTTCTGAGCCCAAGGTTCGAAAGTACGATTTTCATACACCGAAAAAATTTACAAAAGATCGCTTGAAATTAGTAAATAGCGTGTATGAAAATTATGCAAGAGTCATTGCTTCACACCTGACAAGCATGCTACGCTTAAGTTGTGAGGTAGAGCTAGTTGATATTGAAGAACAGCGTTATTATGAATTTAACAATGCACTAGGGGAAGATGATATTGTTGCATTTATTGATGGAAAAATAACCGGAAGAGATGTAGACGATGAAGAACCATTAATGGTAGAAGTATCTAAATCTATTATCTATGCAATCATTGATCGAATGCTTGGTGGTACGGGTGATTCGGATGCAGAAGATGAAAATGGCGGATATACGGACATAGAATTGGTATTGTATGAAAGTGTAATAAAGCATATCTCTCCTTTAATGAGCGACGTATGGCAAAACTATTTGGATATTGAATTTCAATTTCGCCGATTGGAAACCAATCCGAGACTTGTTCAAGTAGTCGGAATGGATGAAATCGTTGTCATTGTTATTTTATCAATCAAATTAAAAGATACAGAAGGAAAAATCAATATCTGTTTACCTGGCAACATTTTAAATCATGTTTTTGAAGCATTTGAAAAATCAAAAACAACAAATAAGAAAAAAGAGCAACAAGAAGAACTGGAACGTATTTCGTTAGCCCGAAGTGTAGAGGATTCTACATTAGATATCAAAGCGTTATTAGGGGAAGCCCTAATTAGTTTGGAAGACTTGTATCAGCTTAAGGTAAATGACGTACTGAATTTACATGTACCAAAAGACTCGGATGTTTATGTATGCGTGGAAGAAGAGCCTTGGTTTAAAGGTAAATTGGGTGTCTACAAGGATAATATGGCAGTAAAGCTGAATGGAACTATAGTGAAAAACTAGGTCGTCGGAGGAAATGTTTATGAGTGAAAAAAATGCTAAATTATTCAATGAAATGGAAATAGATGCGATTGGTGAGATTCTAAATATTAGCTTAGGTTCTTCCGCTACTGCTGTTTCAGATATGTTAGAGCGACGTGTCGATATCACAACTCCAAAAGTTAGGGTATTAGACATAGACGAATTTGAGTTTACATCTTTAGAACCTGCAATTGCTGTTGAGATTACATATGTAGAAGGTTTATCCGGAAACAATATTATGCTTTTAAAGCGTACGGATGTAAAAAATATATTAGAGCTGCTCATGCATACAGAAATTTCTGATGAAGAATTTGAGTTGGATGAATTGAGTATGAGTGCAGTCTGCGAAGTCATGAATCAAATGATGGGTGCTTCTGCAACCGCTTTAGCCGAGTTTTTAGGCGAGGTAATTAATATTTCTACTCCTGTTTCTTTTGAAGTCGAAGAATCGATGGATTTTAAGAAAAAATATTTTGAACCAGAGCAACCAATGGTAGTGGTTTCTTTTAAATTAGACATTGAAGGATGTTTGCATAGTGAGTTTATGACTTTAATGGAAGTTCAACTTGCCAAACATTTGGTTTCTTCTTTTGGATTAAGTGATGTGGATGAAAATGGTGAAGTAAATTTAATACAGCCAGTAGGAATGCAAATGAGTAAAGAAGCGGATTCTAATGAAGATATTCCACAAAATGGAGCACGTACAATGTCGCAACAGGAAATTGAAGAAATGATGGCGCAGATGACGGGAGCATCCGATTCCGTTGCTCCAGAACCATCATCTTCAAAAACGATGTCACAGGAAGAGATAGAACGTATGATGGAAGGGATGTCAGCTACACCGAATACAGATTCTATGGCTCAACCGATGCAACAGCAGCCTATGATGCAGCAGCAACCTA
>JAYFPL010000021.1:0-8422 GCA_034927775.1 Anaerovorax sp.
GGTGAAGGATTATTTAGATTCCGCAAGACCGACAGCAGTAAACCTTTCTTGGTCACTTTCACGTATTGAAAAATGTGTGATAAAAAATAAGAAATGTACTGTAAAAGAAATAAAGGATGCAATGCTTAGAGAAGCAGAGCAAATAAGAATGGAAGAGGAGGCTGCTTGCCGTGCAATGGGAGAACATGGGCTTTCTCTTTTGAAATCGGGAATGGGTATTTTAACGCATTGCAATGCAGGATTTCTTGCTACATCGAAATATGGTACTGCTTTGGCGCCGCTTTACGTAGGCCAGGAAAAAGGGTATGAGTTTAATGTATTTGCAGATGAGACACGCCCTCTTTTACAGGGCGCTCGATTGACTACATGGGAACTGCATCAGGCAGGTATTCCTGTAACATTGATTTGTGATAATATGGCATCGATGGTTATGAAAAATGGTTGGATTGATGCGATATTGGTAGGCTGTGACCGTATGGCGGCTAATGGAGACGGCGCAAATAAAATTGGTACCTCTGGTGTTGCAATTTTAGCAAAAGAGTATGGAATTCCATTTTATATGTGTGTGCCGACTTCTACCATTGATTTGAATACACCAACCGGAGAAGAGATAAATATTGAACTTCGCAGTGGGGAAGAAATTTATCAAATGTGGTATGAAAAGGAGATGGCACCTGCCGGAATTGAAACCTATAATCCAGCCTTTGATGTAACCGATGCAAAATATATTACTGCAGTGATTACTGAAAAGGGCATTGCATATCCCCCTTACGAAGAAAGCTTAAAATTTTTATTTGATAAAAAAGACTGATAAATAAACTTTCTTTATAATAAATATTGACAAAATTTTTTTAAAGTGGTAAATTAGTTCTAATCAAGTGTAAAATGAAAAGACGAAGATCAGAAACAAGTAATCTTATGGGATAACAACAGAGAGTAGCCGGGTGGTGAGAGGCACAGCTAAAACATAAGACGAATACATTTTGTGAGTTGCTCACCCAAAGGGTTACCAAGTAGGCTGAGACGGATGCACCCGTTATAGTGCTAGAGTATGTTAGTACTTGACAAGGCAAGGACCGTGAGGTTTTTGTAAATTGAGGTGGTACCACGGGTAGGTCATCCCGTCCTCTGAAGTAGTTCAGAAGACGGGATTTTTTTATGCTTGGATTTCGTCTTAGTAGGCAGGTAGGATTGTAGTTTTGTAGGTTTGTAGGAAAAGGAGAAAATGTATGATTATCAAAATTGTATTATTGTTATTGTTTTTTACCGTAACAGTAGGTGTAGGTGTTTATTGCAGAAAACATACTGCAAGTGTAGGAGATTTTGTATTAGGTGGAAGAAATGTAGGTCCTTGGGTTACGGCATTCGCCTACGGTACTTCCTATTTTTCTGCTGTTATCTTTGTAGGTTATGCTGGACAATTTGGTTGGGCATACGGCCTTTCGGCAACTTGGATTGGTATTGGAAATGCCCTTATAGGCAGTTTACTTGCTTGGGTCGTTTTAGGAAGACGCACTCGCATTATGACAAAGCATTTTGAATCAGCAACCATGCCTGACTTCTTTGCGAAAAGATATCAGTCAGAACCACTTCGTGTTATCGTATCGGTTATTATATTTGTGTTTTTGGTACCATACTCTGCTTCGGTATATAAGGGTCTTTCCGGGTTGTTTTCAATGGCATTTGGAATTAATTTTGTATACTGTATGATAGGCATGGCAGTACTCACCGCTATTTATGTTATGGTTGGTGGTTACATGGCAGCGGCATTAAATGATTTAATTCAGGGAACGATTATGCTTGTCGGAATGGTAGCAATTATTTGGACTACACTTGATAGTCAAGGTGGTCTGATGGCAGCAATGACAGAAATGTCAAAAATCGAAAATCCTGCTAATCCTGAATTTGAAGGTATTTATACTTCTTTTTTTGGGCCTGATCCGATTGGTTTGCTCTCCGTTGTTTTACTGACAAGTTTGGGAACATGGGGGTTACCTCAGATGGTTCACAAATTTTATACGATAAAAAGTGAAAAAGCAATAAAAACAGGGACGGTTATTTCCACATTATTTGCACTGGTTGTAGCCGGAGGATCGTATTTTCATGGTGCATTTGGGAGATTGTTTGTAAATGCCAATGCAGATGGTTCAGTAGTCTTTGATCAGATTGTTCCGACTATGGTTGGCGGTAATTTACCGGATGTACTCATAGGAGTTGTCGTAATCTTGGTTCTTTCTGCCTCGATGTCTACGCTATCATCTTTAGTCATTGCATCCAGTTCAACCTTTACATTAGACTTTTTAAAACCACTATTCTTTAAAAATATGAACGGGGAAATGCAGATTATGTCCATTCGAATTCTTTGTGGATTATTTGTATTGCTATCCGTCTTGATTGCTTTACGACCAAATCAATTAATTACATCTTTAATGTCATTATCTTGGGGTACATTGGCAGGTTGTTTTTTAGGTCCGTTTATTTTTGGATTGTTTTGGAAAGGAAGCACCAAAACTGCTGTTTTTGCTGCATTTGTCTTAGGAATTGGTATAAATGTATCAAATTTATTTCTTCACTTTACAACTCCGGTTATTGCAGGTGCCGGTTCTATGTTAGTTTCTTTGCTCATTGTTCCGATTGTTAGCTTTGTTACGCCAAAGCTTACTGTTCAATTTGTAGAAGATACCTTTGCTTGCTATGATGAAAAAATTATGGCTGCACATAAGATGGTTCTTAACGAAGATGAAGATCAATAAAAAATAACGTGAGACAAAAAATAAAATTAGTCCAGCCGACAAAAAACCGTAAATTTTTCGTTAATTATTCATTTTTTTCCTAAAAAAGCCAGTAAAAGCGCTTGAAGGACGAAAAAGAAACGAGTATAATATTAGCGGAATGCACAGATGGAAATCTAAGGCATTTCGCTATGAGAAATTATATGTTTTATAAAAAGGAGGGACTACTTATGTTCAAAAAGTTTACCAATGGTTGTGTTGCTTTGGTACAAAGATTCCTACCCGACCCGTTTATTTTCTGCATTATCTTAACTGTGTTTGTATTCTTAGTAGCAATGCCGGTTACCGGCCAGGGTCCACTAGAAATGGTGAATCACTGGGGAGGCGGCATTTGGACCTTGCTTGCATTTTCCATGCAGATGGCACTCGTTTTAGTATTAGGATCTGCACTTGCAAATGCTCCTTCAGTAAAGAGAGTTGTTGTAAGTTTGGCATCCATTCCCAAAACTCCATTTCAAGGTATCGTTTCGGTTACCGTTTTTTCAGTAATTGCTTGCTGGATTAATTGGGGCTTTGGTTTGGTAGTCGGTGCAATTTTGGCAAAGGAAATTGCAAAACAGGTAAAGGGCATTGATTACCGTTTGTTAATTGCATCCGCTTATTCCGGTTTCATTATTTGGCATGCTGGATTATCCGCATCCATTCCGCTAACAGTTGCAACTGGAGGCGAAGCGCTTACAAAAGCAACCGGAGGCGCAATTACTGAAGCCATTCCAACAAGTATGACAATTTTTTCATCTTATAATTTAATCATGTGTGCGGCAGTATTAATTATCATGCCGTTTGTAAATGGTGCAATGCATCCTTCTCCGGATAAGGTTATAACGATTGATACACGTTTGCTGAAAGAGGAAGCTTTTGAATCAAGAATTGCTTCAACTCCGGCAGAAAAAATGGAAGACAGTCGTATCATGAGTGCGTTGATTACCATTTTAGGTCTTGCTTTTATTATAATGTACTTTAAAAATAATGGTTTTAAGTTAGATTTAAACATTGTTAATACGATCTTCTTAATTGCCGGAATTTTACTTCACGGTACTCCATTGCGTTATGTAAATGCAATTGGTGAAGCTGTGAAAGGTGCCGGTGGTATTATCTTGCAGTTCCCGTTTTATGCAGGAATCATGGGTATGATGACTGGCATGGGTGCGGAACAAATTTCTTTGGCTGGTGCCATCAGTAATTGGTTTGTATCTGTTGCAACACCAACAACGTTCCCGGTATTTTCTTTCTTAAGTGCAGGTGTTGTAAATCTGTTCGTACCTTCCGGCGGAGGTCAATGGGCAGTGCAGGCACCGATTATGATGCCGGCTTCTCTGCAATTAGGTGTAGAACCATCTGTTACTGCTATGGCAATTGCATGGGGTGATGCATGGACAAATATGATTCAGCCTTTCTGGGCATTGCCGGCTCTAGGTATTGCAGGACTGGGTGCTCGTGATATCATGGGATATTGCGTTATCTGCTTGCTTGTAGTTGGTTTGATTGTATGCGGAGGATTTATCTTCTTAGTATAAACATCAAAATCAGCAGATAAAAAATAATCACTAAAATTAATAATACATAAGAACAAAGCAGCGTGTTTTAAATTCTTTAAGGCACGTTGCTTTTTATTGACTTTGCTTTTAGAACAGTTAAAATAAGGGTAATTACATAAAAGGAATTTTAATAAAAAGAATGGAATTGTAACAATGAGAGGGGTAAGATTTATGGCAAAGTATAAATGTCGTCTATGTGGATATGTTTATGACTCAGAGAAGGAAGGAAAAGCTTGGGAGGAATTACCGGAAAGTTGGACTTGCCCGATTTGCGGTTATGCAAAAGAAGGTTTTGATTTAATCATCGAACCATCTGGTGTTGACAATGGAGAACCTTCAATTGAAGAAAGTAATAAATCCAATTCTTTGGAATATGATTCAAGATATTTAAAAAAGGAAGGATTGTATGATAGACAAATGGATGCCATTCATGAAATGGCAGTTTCAGGAAAACCGATTCATTCAGCAATGAGTACAGAGATGCCGACTCCTTGTTGGGATGATATTTTAATCTTAGGATCTCAGCTTGCATCGCTTCCGCTGGAGTCGGATGCATTGGTGAGCACAAAAACGGTTATTGGAAAAAACGCTAAAAAACCTATGGTACTCGAAAGCCCCATTTATATTTCACATATGTCTTTTGGTGCCTTATCGAAAGAAGTTAAAATTGCATTGGCTAAGGGTGCCGCAGAAAATAAAACGGCAATGTGTAGTGGTGAAGGTGGTATTTTAGCGGAAGAGCAGCAGGCTGCTTACAAATATATCTTTGAATATGTACCTAATTTATATAGTGTAACACCGGAGAATCTAAAAAATGCCGATGCGATAGAAATTAAAATCGGACAAGGAACGAAACCGGGAATGGGAGGGCATCTTCCCGGAGAAAAGGTAACCGAAGAAATTGCAAAAATAAGAAACAAAGAGATAGGTCAAGATATTTTAAGTCCTTCTCGTTTTCCAGGCATTGAAACAAAAGAGGACTTAAAGGAATTAATTGAACACCTTCGTACGGAATCAGAGGGAAGACCGATTGGAGTTAAAATTGCAGCAGGTCATATTGAAAAGGATTTGGAATTCATTGCATATGGAAATCCGGATTTTATAACCATTGACGGGAGAGGCGGTGCAACCGCATCCAGTCCGAAAATGCTGCGAGATGCAACGTCGATACCGACGATTTATGCATTGCATCGAGCCAGAAAATTTTTAAATGAGAATGGATATCAGATAGAGTTGGTCATTACCGGAGGTCTGCGCGTTTCAAGTGACTTTGCAAAGGCTTTAGCAATGGGCGCAGACGCTGTTGCAATTGCAACAGCACCGCTGATGGCGGCAGGCTGTCAAAGATACCGCATCTGCGGCTCCGGACAATGCCCTGTGGGTATTGCGACGCAAGATCCAGAACTTAGAAAACGCTTTTCAATTGAGATCGGAGCGAAGAGAGTTGCAAACTATTTAAACGTTTGCTTGGAAGAACTTAAGATGTTTGCTCGAATTACAGGAAAAGAAGATGTGCATGACTTGAGCATTCAGGATCTTTGTACCATTTCATCAGAAATTGCTGATTATACAAACATTCCTCATGCGTAATAGTGATAATAGCCCGGCTTTTAAAAAAGCTGGGTTTTTTTTGTAAAAAGTAATTGACAGTAAAAAATAAGGGTGATATATTAATAGTGGTTAGCGTTTGCTAACCGTATTTTGCGGCTATTGGTTAGCATATGCTAACAGACATTTATATTGAAAAGTTAGTTTAAGACTAATAATCAAAAGGAGTTGATGATGATGCCATTGACATTTACAAAGGTTGGGGAGACAAAATACATTGAAAGAATCAATGGAAAGGATGAAACAAAGAGATTTTTAAATAATCTTGGTTTTATTGAAGGAAGTGAAGTTTCCATTGTGTCTGAAATTGCCGGAAATTTGATTGTAATGATAAAAGACACTCGTGTAGCAATCAGTCGTGAAATGGCAAATCGAATTGTAGTATAAAGTCAGTGAAAGGAGAAGCAATATGAATACTTTAAAAGGAGTAAAATGTGGGCAGACTGTGATAGTTAAAAAGCTCCACGGTGAAGGGGCAGTCAAACGCAGAATTATGGATATGGGTATTACAAAAGGAAGCGAAGTATATATTCGAAAGGTGGCACCATTGGGTGACCCCATTGAAGTTAATGTTCGGGGTTATGAATTGTCAATTCGGAAAGCGGATGCGGCAATGATTGAGGTTGAATTAGAATTTTGTTAAGTTAATAAATTTTTACTGAATTAAAAAGAAGTAGATATTTTTTTTGATAATAGGTTAGCGTATGCTAACAAATTAAGGAGGATAAGAATGTTAAAGATTGCTCTTGTCGGTAATCCGAACAGCGGTAAAACAACGTTGTTTAATGCCCTTACAGGGTCAAAGCAATATGTAGGCAATTGGCCCGGCGTTACGGTAGAAAAAAAAGAAGGAAGGATCAAAGGACAGAAAGAAATACGGTTGATTGATTTACCCGGAATTTATTCTCTTTCCCCATATACATTAGAAGAGGTTGTATCGAGAAATTATTTGCTAGATGAAAAACCGGATGCCATAATAAATATTGTTGATGGATCAAATTTAGAACGCAATTTGTATTTGACGACACAGCTTGAAGAGCTTGGCATTCCTATGATTGTTGCAATTAATATGATGGATGTTGTGAATAAAAATGGAGATAAGATTGATTGTTCAAAATTATCGAAGTCTCTTGGATGTCCGGTAATTCCGATTTCCGCAATGAAAGGTGAAGGAATTTCTGACTTGATTGAACAGGCTGTTTCCATTGCAAATACTGTTAGAACTACTGATTTTTCAAAGCGCTTTTCAACACAGGTGGAAAATGTACTTTCTGAGATTCAAAAGCAGCTTCCGAATGAAATTGAGGAAAAACAGAGACGTTGGTATGCGGTTAAGCTTTTTGAAAGGGATGAGAAAGTAATACAGCAAATAAAAAAATCAACCCAAATAGAAGCATTGGTGAATGAAATGGAAATGGCAATGGAGGATGATTCAGAGAGCATCATCACAAATGAACGATACCAATATATTACTTCTTTGATTCAAAAGTGTTATCAGAAAAAAAACAAATCCAAAATATCAACATCGGATAAAATTGATAGAGTGGTTACGAATCGATTTTTAGCTCTCCCTATTTTTGCTGTAATTATGTTTTTTGTATATTACATATCAATCACAACGATTGGAGATTTAGTAACGGTATTTACAAACGATACTTTATTTGGTGCTTGGATCTCTGAAACACTGGCAGCCTGGATGGAAACAATTGGTGTTAGCACTTGGCTGATTGGATTAACTGTGGATGGCATCGTTGGTGGAGTTGGAGCAGTACTTGGATTTGTTCCGCAAATGTTTATTCTTTTTGCTATGCTTGCAGTATTAGAGGAATGTGGGTATATGGCTCGTGTAGCTTTCATTATGGATCGCGTATTTCGGAAGTTTGGACTTTCCGGAAAATCCTTTATTCCAATGTTGATTGGAACAGGCTGCGGCATTCCAGGGATTATGGCATCTCGAACCATTGAAAATGAAAACGATCGCAGAATGACAATTATGATAACGACCTTTATGCCTTGCGGAGCAAAGATGCCAATAGTAGCATTGATAGCAGGCGCCTTATTTGGAGGAGCTTGGTGGGTTGCACCGTCAGCCTATTTTATTGGAGTTGCGGCTGTTATTATATCAGGGCTTCTTTTAAAGAAAACAAAAATGTTTGCAGGCAAACCTGCGCCGTTTGTTATGGAGCTTCCGGCTTATCATATGCCTACCCTCGGAAGTGTTTTAAGAAGTATGTGGGAACGTGGAAGTTCGTTTATTAGAAAAGCCGGAACGATTATATTACTTGCCAGTGTGTTAATTTGGTTCCTTTCTTCGTTTGGAATGGTAGATGGATCTTTGCAGATGGTCGAAAATATGGATGAAAGTATTTTGGCAATCATCGGAGGATGGATTGCTCCAATCTTTGCACCATTAGGTTTTGGAGCTTGGCAAAGTGCGGTCGCTACAATAATGGGATTGGTTGCAAAGGAAGAAGTTGTTGGGGT
>JAYFPL010000079.1:0-5587 GCA_034927775.1 Anaerovorax sp.
TATTTTGATTCACTCATTCCCGCAAGATGCTGAATCGCTCCGGAAATACCACATGCAATATATACTTCCGGTCTAACGGTTGTTCCGGTTTGTCCAACCTGATGCACATGATCAATCCAGCCAGAATCAACAGCAGCTCTAGAAGCTCCGACTTCAGCACCAAGCTTATCTGCCAATTTACGTACTGTTTCAAAACCAGCAGCTCCTTTTAATCCACGTCCGCCAGATACAATTATTTTTGCATCAATCAAATTTACAGCCTTTTTATCCGCTACAATCTTATCAATTAATTTTACCCGAATATCCTTTTCTTCAAGATTCGGTTCAAAAATCTCTATTTCTCCTTTTGGATTTTCAACATAAGATGCCTTTTGCATTACACCAGGTCGTACGGTAGACATCTGCGGACGATTTTTCGGGCAAATAATGGTAGCCATAAGATTACCACCAAAAGCAGGACGTGTCTGTAATATTTTTCCATCCTCCGGATCAATGTCAAGGGACGTACAATCAGCAACCAACCCGGTTCCTATTTGTGCAGCAATTCTTGGTCCTACATCTCTTCCAATGGAAGTTGCCCCAACAAGAACAATTTCCGGCTTTCTTTCAAGAATTAGCTGAGATGTTGCAATGGCATAACCATCTGTTGAAAACTCTTTCAGTAATGGATGTTGAATATAAATTATTTTATCAACACCATAATGAAGTAATTTTTTAACCTCTTTCTCTATATCATATCCTGCAACAACAGCAATTACCTTTTTGCCGATTTTATCTGCTAATTTTCTTCCCTCTCCAATCAACTCTACTGTTACAGGATGATTTTTTCGCTCTCTCTGTTCTCCAATAATCCATACATGTTGATATTCTGTCATATTAACATTTTGATTTACCTTTGCTCGTTTCATTTTATGTAACCCTCCTTTTAAATGAGTTTCAAATCACATAGTTTGTCTACAAGAATTGCCGCTTTTTCTTTGTTGTTAAAACCTTCAATTATCTCACTGTTTTTTGACCTCACTGGAACAAATGACTTGTATACATTTGTAGGAGAACCTTTTAGCCCAATTTGGGTTACATCCACATCCAAATCCTCTAATGTATATACTTTAATCTGATCTGGTCCGTCGTACACTTCAAAAATGCCTCTAGCAGAAGGATATCTTGGCTTATTTAGCTCCTTAATTGCTGTTAAAAGTACTGGGGGTTTTACTTCCAGAATATAATCACCGGTTTCCGTAAAACGATTTACAATAATTTTTTCTCCGTCAACCGCGATGTCTTTACAATATGTAATTTGCGGAAGATCAAGGAACTCCGCCATTTCCGGTCCTACTTGTGCAGTATCTCCATCAATGGCTTGTCTTCCACAAAATACCAAATCGTATCCTCCTATTTTTTCAACAGCTGCAGCTAAAATTGTAGCAGTTGCCCAAGTATCAGAACCTCCAAACGCTCGATCTGTTACCAGAACCGCTTCATCGGCTCCCATAGCTAAAGCTTCTTTTAGTGCCTCTTTTGCCTGAGGTGGTCCCATACTGATCACGGAAACCTTTCCGCCATGTTTATCTTTCAATGCTAATGCTTCTTCCAAGGCATTCCTGTCATCTGGATTTATACTACTCGGAACTCCGTCTCGAATTAAAGTACCGGTCTCTTGATTGATTCTAACTTCATTTGTATTTGGAACTTGCTTTACACATACAATTATGTTCATACTTCTCCTCCTATCCAATCACCGCTCTGGAAATAACAACCTTGTGAATTTCTGATGTACCCTCATAAATTTCGGTTATTTTTGCATCCCGATACATTCTTTCTAAAGGATAATCCTTCATATAACCGTAACCACCATGAATCTGCAATGCAAGATTTGTTACAAATCTTGCATTTTCAGATGCATTCAATTTTGCCATTGCCGCTTCTTTTGTATATGGAAGACCTTCTTTCTTTAAATAAGCAGCTCGATACATCATCCACTTGGCACACTCTGTCTTTGTTGCCATATCCGCTATATACCATTGAATACCCTGAAGCTGCCCAATTGGTTTTCCAAATTGAACCCTTTCATGTACATATTTAATTGTTTCCTCCAATGCTCCCTCAGCAATGCCAAGAGCCTGCGCGGCAACACCGACTCTTGCTCCATCAAGAGCTGACATTGCTATATTAAATCCTTTTCCTTCCACACCGATAAGATTTTCTTTCGGCACACGACAATTATCAAAGATAAGTTCCGCTGTCTCGGATCCATGGATTCCCATTTTTTCTTCAATTTTTCCAATTGAAAATCCCGGTGTTCCTTTTTCTACAAGAATACATGACATACCCTTTAATCCCTTCGACGGATCTGTAAGTGCAAAAATAGCAAGATATTGTGCTTGACCGCCTCCGGAAATAAAACATTTTGTTCCATTTAATACATATTCACCGCTGTCTTCATCAAGAATTGCGGTCGTTTTGGCACTCGCTGCATCACTTCCCGCGTTTGGTTCAGTAAGAGCAAATGCTCCTAGGCAGCCACCGCTTGTTACCTTTGGAAGATATTTTTGTTTCTGTTCTTCGTTTCCAAATTTTTCAACGACTGCAGCAAAAATTGTATGTATGGATAGAATTGCAGCTGTTGCGGCACATTTTTTAGCAATTTCAGTTACCACGATTGCCTTATCGATATCATTACCGCCGCTTCCTCCAAATTCAACTGGAGTACCAATACCGGTAAATCCTATTTTTGCCATTTTTTCAAAGCTTTCTTTTGGAAAATACCCCAATTTATCCACCTCTGCTGCAATGGGGGCAATTTCTGTTTCTGCAAATTCCTTAGCAACTTTCTGCAGCATGATTTGTGCATCTGTAAATTTAAAATCCATAAATCTTCCTCCTTACATTTTGCTTATTTACTTACGGCAATAACTCCCTCTTGTATGAAATCTCCAATTTCATTCTCGGAATATCCAATTTCCTTTAAAATTTCTTCTGAATGCTCACCGATTAATGGAGAAGTTCGGCTTAGATTTGCCTCTATATTTCCAAATTTAATCGGTGTCATTGCATAGATTGTTTTTGAACCATCACGGTTTGTATCTTCAACGACATATTTATTTTCCAATGCCTGAGGATCAGAGATGACATCCGAAAAATGCTGAATTCTTTCATGTGCAATGTCTGCAGAAGTCAATATTTGAATCATTTCCTCTTGGGTATGCTTTGCAAACTCTTTATCAATTTCTGCGATCAATGCAGGAGCGTTCTTTTTTCCGGAAACAGCCGTAGCAAACCGTTCGTCATTGATCAGATCTTCTCTTCCTAAAACTCCACAAAGCGTTGAAAAATAGCGATCATATTCAAGAATGCTTAAGAAAATCCATTTCCCGTCACTGCATTTATAAGAGTTTATAACCGGAGAAACTGCATCTTTTCTTGTCTTTGGGTATTCGTCTCCATATTGTGTAGATGCAATCAATGAACTTGCATTCCAGATTGCCTGCCCAAAAAGAGACACCATTACTTTTTGACCTTTCCCTGTTTTTGCCTGATGATATAAAGCTGCGCAAATCCCCCCTGCTAAACTACAAGATGTAGTTGCATCTCCAAATCCGATAGGAGGATTAATTGGAGAAGTATCTTTTTCTGCGATATCAAGCATTGTTCCACTTCGTGCCCAGAAAGCGACGGTATCAAAACCAGGATTGTCTTTTGCAGGACCGTAATCACCAAATCCGTTTACCTGTGCCCAAATAAGATGCGGATGACGCTCTGCTAAAGCTTCATAATCAAGACCCAATCTTTTCAAAGCTCCTGTTCGATAGCTTGAAACGAATACATTTGCTTGTGAGAGAAGCTTATCCATGATTTCAAGACCGTGCTCACATTTAAGATTCACTGAAAATCCACGCTTATTGGCATTGTAAGTCGTATAGAACGGATTGACATCCTCTTCAATCGGCATCATCATTGTCGCTCCAGTTTTTCTCCCGGGATCGCCGAAACTCGGTTCCACTTTAATTACGTCTGCTCCCCAATCCGCTAAGATTTTAGCAGTTCCAGGTCCTGCTACAAAATAAGTTAAATCGATTACTTTTACTCCTTCTAAAGGTTTATGCAACATAAGTTATTACCTCCTAAATCTTCTCTTTCATCTTTTATTTTTTTTGTTTTTTTCTTATGGCCATGTTGGAAACAGTGTAAATAAAATTACGCAAACGACTGAACCAACAAGTGGTGTAAATACGGTAAGCCAAAAGATGGGTCTGTAAGCATCTTTATGTGTTTCATTGCAGAGTCCATTTGTAACGGTAACAATATATCCGTTATGCGGAAGAGAATCTAACGCAGCTGAAGAAATGGACATCGTTCTTGAAATGGCTTCTGCAGCAACGCCTTTTGCAATATAAATCGGTCCCAGTAACGGTGCGGCAATTCCCAATGCACCGGAAGCTGATCCACATACACCGGCAATAACGGTTGTTCCAACAGCAACACCTACAAGCTCAGGACCCGGAATGTCAATCATAGCATCAATGACAACCTGAAATGCCAATGCACTCTTTACAACAGAACCGAATGCAACGACTGCACACGTATTACTGATTGATACAATTGCTGTTTTACAGCCTTCCCCAACATGAAATAGAAGCTCTTTATTATTTTGATATTTATTAAGAAGCAGCCATACCAAAATGGCACCAATAAATACACCAGTTTCCAGCTGAACCAAAGGTTTTCCATCTTTTAAAGGTGCATTGATTAAAATAATCGTAACAATTAATGGGATTAACGCTATTAAAGGATTTGGAAGTTTCGCTTCTTCATGAAAGGTATCTACGTCTTTAGCAACAAAGTGTTCCCCTTCTGTTTTTGCTTTTTTCACAAAACGAAACAATAAAATAGAACCCAGTAAAAACATAAATCCGCAGGAAATAAAACCAACTGTTGCACCTGCCATATAGGTAACTCCTAAGGCAGTTGAAGGAATGGCATTATGTATCTGTGGAGCACCCGGAGCTACCATTGCAAACGTAGAGCATCCGAAGGTAAGCGCCGCAGGAATAAAACGCCTCGGCAAATCAGCTTCTCGAAATACTTCAAGTGCAATCGGAAAAACTGCAAAAGAACAAACAAAAACGCTAACTCCTCCATATGCGAGAATGGCACAAGATAAAGGGATGGATATAAGTGCTTTTTCTTTGCCCAAAGCTTTTACAATCAGCTTTGCAATGGCTTTTGCACCATTTGTTACTTCCATCATTTTCCCCATGAGTACACCCGTTAAAAAAATCAAATAATTGGCTTGGAAAAAACCAACAAACCCTCCGACAAAATCAGTTTTCATTGCATCATACATTGGAATTCCACCTGTAATTGCAACAATAGCAGCACTTATGAATGCTATTACGAATATATTTATACCGCGCATAATGAGGTACATTAGGACGCCCAATGCTACAAGAATACCAATCAAACTTACCAGTTCATTTATTGACATATACTTTCCTCCTTTTGTATTTCGCTAATTACTTCTATTGTCTAAAAGTCTATCTGTTTTTAAATACTGGTTTTCTCTTTTCTATAAAAGCATCCATTCCTT
>JAYFPL010000017.1:0-3493 GCA_034927775.1 Anaerovorax sp.
TCAAGTAAGAAGTAAAAAGATTACATTGTTTGGTTTTGAGGGTACTAACCTTCAAAAAAATCTGGTGACTATAGCAAGGAGGTCACACCTGTTCCCATATCGAACACAGTAGTTAAGCTCCTTTGCGCTGATGGTACTTGGCGGGCAGCTGCCTGGGAGAGTAGGACGTTGCCAGTTTTACAAAAAGAAGAAGTTATCTTTTGATAGCTTCTTTTTTTATATATGAGAATTTTAATTTCACAGATAATTATCCGCCAAGTACCTACCATAATTTATTTGGCGGGAAGGTGCCCGTTTTCCGCAGTCTTAAGCTGCAATGGAAAATGGGACAGCGGAGTCTTTGCCATTCTATCTCATTTTGCTTACAATTTTGCTTTTGGGATACCGTTTATTCCATTTCAAACAACGATTTTTAATCAGACAAGTGTCATTTGGTCTTTGGCTTGGGGCTTCTTATTATTTGTGGAATCATTAGAATATCTTTATATGGTAATGTAGGAGTTATGATTGGCAGTTAAAAATTCTATAAAGAGTATGAAAGAATCTTTGATTGCGGTGACACTGCTCCGCACAAAATGTCAAGCGATAAAAGTTATTTCCCCGTATAATAAGCTCATACAGAGAGGAGGTACGCAAAGTTGAATTGGATCAGCGGAATACAAAAGGCGGTCGATTACGTGGAAGCGCATATCACCGAGGAACTGGACTTTTGTGAAATTGCAAAGCAGGCATATTCGTCAAGCTTTCATTTTCAGCGGGTGTTCAGCATTCTATGCGATTTTACTCTCGGAGACTATATTCGTATGCGGCGGCTTTCTCTTGCCGGAAGCGAACTTGCGGCGACTGACACACGGATACTGGATATCGCCGTGAAATACGGCTATGACACTCAGGCAAGCTTCAGCCGCTCTTTTACACGTTTTCACGGAGTGTTTCCATCGCAGGTACGAAGAGGAGCCAATCTTAAATCATTTTCCCGTCTCTCTGTAAAACTAATTTTAGACGGAGGAAACATGATGGATTACAGAATTGAAACAAAGGACGCATTTAAAATCGTCTGCAAAAAGATTAGCGTGTCGTGCAAGAAAGAACTGACTACCGCCGAAATATCTGATTTTTGGCGACAGTGTGGAACAGACGGAACCATTTCAGCACTGTGCAAGTATATTCCGGAGAACAATGCTTTTGATGGGTGCATCGTTGGTGCATGCTTCGGCAAGGACGCTTCTGACACGAATTTCCCCTATGGCATCGGCGCTCACTATAACGGCAAACCAGTCACGGAAAAGGATTTTACCGTAGAGGAAATTCCGGCGCATACCTACGCAGTGTTCAAGTGTGTGGGGGCAATGCCGGAAGCGTTCAATAAGTTGTATCAGCAGATTTACAGCGAATTTTTCCCTGCAAGTGAGTATCAGCCCTGCGGCGGCACGGACTTCGAAGCGTATCCGTCGGCGGATGTGAGCGATCCCGGCTATACCTGTGAAATATGGGTTGCGGTGGAGAAAAAATAAAAGAAGTATATTTTATATAACAAAGAGGACGAATGACCTGTATTACATTCAGGTTATCCGTCCCAATCATTATCATAGGAATCCATATTTACAGAAAATCTTTCATACGCTCATTTAATAAAAAGAACTTATTATAGTTCAATATACTCGGGCTTATAAACAAGTTCTCCATTGGATTTGTATATTATCTCATCACCAAAATAATGAGGTTCAGATCTATCATTACTATCGCTCTTTACCCAACGATCAACCACACAATGATGCTCAAGTTCCAATGTATCAATGGCAATCACGGTTATTGTACAGGTCTGTTCATTCTCTAACGCAATTTTCTCGTCAATCTCATAGTCAAACCTATCCCATTCTCTATTAGGGGATATTTTCTTATCGGAAATCACCTTGTTATCTATTTCAATTACAAGGCGAGCTTCAGTAAAAGCAACACTGGAGTCTACTTGTTTACATTCAATATTTAAGTTTCCGGTTCTTTTATATTCTCCTGAGCCATAGGATGATTGACCATCTAAGAACGCATACAATTCAGGCAGTACCCTATCCTTGATATTTCCTATGGAAAAATCATTCAACTGTTCATTTTTCAGTATGTCACCGTCCTCAATGATTACTTTAGGAGTAAATCCATCAAAAATACTCACAGGAATTATTGCGGTAAAGGTTCCTCCATTGCGTTTCATAGTAACATTTTTACCGGCTACGTCAAGTGTTACAACGCTGCTTTTTGTAATTTCTTTTGGTGTTAGACTAAAGGTGATGGGAATGGTAAGGTCGTTTTGATTTATTTTTCCGAACTCATAGTCCATATAATCAATGATGCTAGACTGGCGTTTTAACCTTTCATCTACATTTGAATAAATATTTCCAACCTCGGAAGAAACATTGGAAATACTTGATGAAAGATTACTTTCCATATTTTGAAGACTGCTTTGTAAGTTGCTGATTTTCATAAATGATATTACATTTAATAAGCAAAGTACTATAATAATATGTAAACTGTATTTTTTCATTGATATCTCCTATCCCAATTTAATGATATTTCTTTTAGAAATAAAATAATGCTTACTCAATATAATGTATAACATATCTACGAAATAGCTTTCTCTAATCATTATATCATAAAATTCTTCCTTTTTTTATGTTTGGGAATCTATTATAATAGAAAGAAAAAGATTATCATAGATTTAGAAAATGGAGTTTATATGGGTTTAATTGGCGCAGTTTTGTTATTCTTTTTATTTATTTTAGTATACGTTATGATTGCAGAAATTTTTACAGTGTTATTTCGATTAACAGGGTTAACCGAAGAAAAGGCAAAGTTTCAGGTCATTTCTATGTTAACGAATAGCGGATATACGACGCAAGAGAGTGAGGTAATAGCTACTTCAAAAATTCGACGAAAGCTTGCTCAGATTACAATGGTTTTTGGATATGCCTTTACGGTAACCATTGTATCGTCTGTTGTAAATATTTTTTTAGCGTTAAAGAAAACTCAAATCCAGCATGTCATTTGGATTATAGGTATTCTTTGTATTTTTGTAATAATATTATATATTTTTCAGAAATCATATTGGTTAAAAAAATCCTTTGATAAAAGAATTGAACGGATTGGGAATCGTATTATGTTTGGAAAACGTTCCAATCCAGTCGTTATATTGGACAACTATGAAGGTGTGGTTATGGCAGAAGTATATTTAACTAATATTCCTAAATTTTTAGAAAGTGCAATGCTTAAAGAAACGGATTTGAAGCAAAGATATAATGTCATAATTTTATTAATCAAACGGAATGAGGGGCTTATAGAGAAAATTAACGGCGAAATCAGATTGAAAAAAAATGATACTTTAGTTGTGTTTGGTGAAAGAAAAAATATTAGGGAAGTATTTGAGAAAGTGGAAGATAAAATAGAAGGTTAGTTAAAAAGGAGTGTTACTGTGGAACAATATCAAATTGTATACGATGCA
>JAYFPL010000124.1:0-13675 GCA_034927775.1 Anaerovorax sp.
ATTTCCGGAAAGCTTACAGAGAATGGGACTTTAAATTTGAAAAATGCAATTGGTGAAAACGGAAAAGTATACATACCGATTCCAGGGGAAGCTACCGGCGAAGGAAAAGTTACCCTCTATTTGCAGGGGAGATATACGGAATGTGAGGCGATTACATTTGAAAAAGAGCAAATTCCCACAGGGACAATGGTGAGGATAACCGATGTAAGAAACGGGGTCCTTATTGTAGAAATAGATAAATAATGTAAAGGAAAAAGGGAGGAAATTTTATGGGAATCCAAGTTTTAGTCGCAGTGTGCATCATCGCGGTAATCCTGCTTGCAACCATTATTATCATCTTGTCACGGTATAGAAAGTGTCCGTCTGATAAGGTAATGGTTATCTATGGTAAAGTCGGATCGGATAAGGATGGGCAGGCAAGGAGTGCAAGGTGCATTCATGGAGGTGCTGCATTTATTATTCCGGTTTTACAGTCTTATCAGTATTTGGATCTGACACCGATTTCAATAAGTGTAGACTTAACACAGGCTCTTTCAAAGCAGAACATTCGTATTGACGTTCCGTCTAGATTTACAGTTGGTATTTCAACGGAAGCGGGAGTTATGCAAAACGCGGCGGAACGGCTTTTGGGACTCGGGCTGAAAGAAATTCAGGAACTTGCAAAGGATATTATCTTTGGGCAGCTTCGTTTGGTCATTGCAACTATGGACATTGAAGAAATCAATACGGATAGAGATAAGTTCTTACTTGCTGTATCAAATAATGTAGAAATTGAACTTAAGAAAATCGGTCTAAGACTTATTAACGTGAATGTTACCGATATCAATGATGAATCCGGCTATATCGATGCACTTGGTAAGGAAGCTGCTGCAAAAGCAATTAATGATGCAAAGAAGAGTGTGGCAGAAAAAAATAGAGATGGTGAAATCGGTCAGGCCAATGCACATAGAGATCAGCGTATCAGCGTAGCGGCTGCAAATGCATCTGCCGTTGATGGTGAAAATACTGCGAAAGTTGAAATTTCTCAGTCAGAAGCAAGACGTAGGGAAAAGGAAGCGGAAGCACTAAGGATTGCTACGGCAGCAGAAGCAGTTCAGGCAGCTAAGGCAAAGCAGGAAGCCTATATTGCACAGCAAGAAGCAGAAAATACGCGTGCAGAATTAGAAAAGGCGACTCAGACCGCTGATGTTATCGTGGCGGCGCAGATTGCAAAGGAGCAGGCTGAAATTGCAGCAGAGGCCGAAGCAGAAGTAATGAGACGCAGGGCTCGCGGTGAAGCGGATGCCATTTTTGCTAAGATGGATGCAGAAGCCCGCGGTTCAAGAGAAATCCTTGCAAAACAGGCAGAAGGTATGAAGTTGTTAGTCGAAGCGGCAGGACAAAATGCAGATTCAGCAGTTAAGCTCATTATTGCAGATAAGCTGGAAGAGCTGACTAGAATTCAAGTTGAAGCAATTAAGAACATTAAGATCGATAAAATTACCGTTTGGGACAGCAATGGCAGCAATGGCAGCAATGACCAGGGCAAAACCTCAACTGCAAACTTTTTATCCGGGTTGCTGAAGTCCATACCGCCGATGAATGAATTGTTTCAGCAGGCTGGAATGGAGCTACCAGAATTACTTGGTAAGGAGCTTAAGGGAACGCAGGAAGTCGAAGCTATTGAAGAAAATCCGGAAGATTATGTTGAAGAAGATATAAAAGAGTCCGAAGGCTCAGAGGTTACATATGAGGATGGTGCCGCAGGGGAAGGCAAACTTAAGCTGTAAGCTTCAGATTAGACATTTCAAACGGGGTATAAAATGGTTTTTAAAGACCATATATAAATAAAAGAACGTAGCTTGTTAAAAGGATTTGCAGTTCAGTTGGATTGTGAAGATAACCTCCGAATCGATGTAATCGAATTACGTCACTTCGGGGGTTTTTTATGATTTTTACCGGAAATAAAGTATAGATTTTTTAGACTTAGAGAAGCTAAATAAATAGGAAAAACTTATTTGAGGAGGTTTCTGAATGGAAAGTCAAATGTTTTGTTATCAGTGTGAACAAACATTAGGTGGAAAAGGCTGTGTGAAATCCGGCGTCTGTGGTAAGAATGCAACGGTAGCTAATTTACAGGATGTTTTAATTCATGAATTAAAAGGAATTGGATATTACGGTCAAAAAAATTTAGAAAAAGGATTGAAAATTAAAAGTGAGATTAATAAATTTGTAGTTGACAGTATGTTTGCTACTCTTACTAATGTAAATTTTGATCCGACTAGATTTGCAGAATACATTAAAAAAGCTGAGGAAATAAAAGAAGAACTAAAAAGCAGTGCCGGAAATCTAGAAAATGTTCCAAAAGCAGCAAACTATAAAGCCCCAGATTCAATCAATGAAATGGAGGAAGAAGCAAAAAAAGTAGGCATAATGGCAGACCAGAATTTAGATATGGATATTCGGTCTTTAAGAGAATTATTAATTTATGCATTTAAAGGAATGGCTGCATATGCACATCATGCTTATATTTTAGGTAAATTTGATGATGAAGTAAATCATTTCTTTTATAAAGGATTAGCTGGTACAATTGATGACAGCTTGACAGTGGAAGATTTATTGAATCTTAATATGGAACTTGGTAATACGAATCTCAAATGCATGGAATTGTTGGATTCTGCTGTTACCGAGACTTATGGAAATCCAGAACCGACAGAGGTGTTAATTACGAAGAAAAAAGGATCGTTTATCATTGTATCGGGTCATGACTTGAAAGATTTAAAAGAGCTGTTAGAGCAAACGGAAGGCAAAGGGATCAATATATATACCCATTGTGAAATGCTTCCGGCCAATGCTTATCCCGAACTAAAAAAGCATAAGCATTTAGTAGGAAATTACGGAGGTGCATGGCAGAAGCAGCAGGATGAGTTTGACGGAATTCCGGGATGTATTTTGATGACCACGAATTGTGTGCAAAAACCGCGAGACAGCTATAAAGATCGCTTATTTACAACAAGCATTGTAGGTATGCCGGATTGTCCTCATATAGAAGAAGCAAATGGCAGAAAAAATTTTACGCCAATTATTGAAAAAGCATTGGAACTAGGCGGCTGGCAGGAGGATGAACCGGAAAAAAGAATTACAATCGGTTTTGCGCATAATGCTATATTAAGTCATGCAAGCGAAATTGTAGAAGCAGTAAAAGGCGGAAAAATAAGACATTTCTACTTAATTGGAGGCTGCGATGGTGCAAGACCGGGTAGAAATTACTACACTGAGTTTGCAGAAAAAACGCCTAAGGATACCATTATATTAACGTTAGCTTGTGGAAAATTCCGTTTTAATAAACTTGATTTGGGAACGGTCGCCGGATTCCCTAAAGTTCTTGATTGCGGTCAATGCAGCGATTCTTATTCTGCAATAAAGGTTGCAAGCGCACTTGCAGAAGCATTTCATTGCGGTGTAAATGAATTACCGCTTTCTTTGGTTTTGTCATGGTACGAACAAAAAGCAGTAGGAATTCTTCTTGCACTGTTAGCTCTTGGTATCAAAGACATTCGTCTAGGGCCTACACTGCCTGCGTTCTTATCGCCAAATGTAATGCAAGTATTGGTTGATAAATTTGGTTTAAAACCAATTTCAACTCCACAGCAAGATCTTGAAGCCATACTCGGAGATTAAAAAATAAATAGGAAATAAATAGGGTATCAAAATTGAATACCCTATTTGTTTTAAAACGATGTCTGGTTCTATATAATGTAATAATTAATATATTGCGAGGATGACAATTAAGGAGGATTCGTAGTGGTAAATAAAATAAAGGAATTAGTAATACTTATTGTTTTTGTAATTATTTTATTTCTATTGCCATTACACTATCAACATTCAGATAGCACACATATGGTAATGGGAGGTAAACTGAATGTTGCATTAAACGAAGATGATGAAAAGGAAACATTAAATGAACAGATAGATGTTGAAAAGTACTTTAGACCATCAATGTTACCAATTCTGAATGGTAAAGATATGAATGATTTGATTTATTCTTTCCATGGTAAAGATTTTTCGGAAATTAAATTGCCGAATTCATTGTTTAAAACAGAAGAAGAAACCATAATTAATTATTTTAGTGTCCTGCGTGAAGCTGCCAATCCAGCAGATGGAATAAAAACCGGATGCGGAACAATTGGTAACGCAACATCTCCTTATCCGATTGCTTATCATTTTTTATCTTCTAAATATCAAGAGAAATTAACCTATAAGCGATATGTTGATACATTTAAAAATATACTCCATATTAATTTGATAAAATTAAAAAAGATACCGGTGAATGGCTCTTCGGATCATTCACGATTCTTTATTGAAATCGAAACGATTGAAGGTTCCCCAAAAGATGCGGCTTATTTTGCTTATTATTATGGATTTGTTGATTTAATAAAAGAAGGGGAGCAATATAGAATTTCAAATTTAGATTTCTATGGTGAAAATTATTTATGTGCACCATATCACGGGTGGTCTTTTGATGCAGAAGCAGTAGTGGATATTAAATATGGAGGCTGGTGTGATTTAGTAAAAGAGAGGTACCCAACACAACAAAATGATTTTATAAAAAAGATTTATTTTAAGGGGACAGATGGAAATGATTATTGCATAGAATTTTTCCAATTGACAAACGGTACCGATCTTGAGATTGCACAATATATAAAAAGAGAAGATCAAGATTGGGAATTAATTAAACTTGATCCAAATCAATGTATAAATAACTAAAAATATATGTTATCTGGGCGAAGGCATTTTCTTCGCTCTTTTTATATATTTTTTTCAGTAATATTATATTGGCTTAAAATAAATCTATTTGACATAATAAAATATATATGATATGTATTATATATGATAATGCACATATAATAGGAGGTCTGAAAAATGTCATTGGAATATGCAATACTTGGAGTTTTACAGTATAAACCTGCTTCCGGCTATAATATAAAAAAAATACTTGATACTTCTATCAACCATTTTTGGTATGCCGATCAAAGTCAAATCTACAGAACATTAAGCAAGATGGAAAAAGATGAATGGATAAATATGGATTTGATAATTCAGAGTAATAAACCAAGCAGTAAAGTTTATCACATTACCGAAAAGGGAAAGGAAGAATTTCTGAACTGGCTTAATTCTCCAATGCAAATGGTTCAGCATAAAATTCCTTGGTTAATGCAATTCTTTTTTGCTGCTCGTTTATCGGATGAAGCAATCATCAACATTCTTGAACAGGTTTCTGAACAGATAAAAAAAAGAATTAATGTAAATACAAGTAACAATTTACAGGAGAATAAAGCTTATAAGGTTGCTTTTACAGAAAGAGATTTGTTCTTTATGGAATTAACTCATGATTACGGGCTTATGATTCATCAATCAATTCTTCAATGGGTTGAAAAGGTTATCGCACAGATTAAAAAGACAGAGCATCCTACATGTGGAAAGGAATAAAATAAATGAAAATATTGGCTATTAATTCAAGCTTAAGAGGAAATAAAGGTATTTCGAAAGTCCTCATAGATAGTATATTTAAAGGAGCAGAATCAGAAGGTGTAGAATGTGAGGTTATTAATTTAGCGGATCTTACGATTAACCGATGTATCGATTGCCAAGTCTGTCAAAGATCAGATCATTTTTTAAAATGTATCTTTCATGATAAGGATGATGTTGACTTTATCTTTCAGAAAATGCGGGAAGCTGATTTAATCCTGTTTGCTACACCCGTTTACACTTTTGGGATTTCAAGCTTACTGAAAACACTGATTGAAAGATATTACTGCACCGCAAAGATCGGTACTTTTTATATGACCAAAAGCGGATTGTTTTTTCATCATACAGATCAAGACATTTGCATGAAGCCGTTCGCTGTTTTGATTGCGTATGATAATGTAGAAAATGAAATGTGCAGAAATATTATTTCTTATTTTAAAACTTATGCAAAATTTTCTGATACTGAAATGGTCGGAAGCTTAGTTCGAAAATCTGCTGGAGTATTCCACACTTATTTGAAAGGATCCGACAATAATCCTATTGCTAACAGAATTTTAAATGCATACATACAGGCAGGAAAGGAACTTGCAACACAAAAACGTATAAGCAAAGCAACTGAGAAGAAAGCGAATGAACCGATCGTTAGAATTCCTTTCTTTGTAAAGCCGATGTTAAAACTCGGTATAGGGAGAACAAAAATTATAGAGGCTCATAGGAAAATGATAGGAGCCAGTATTGAAAGAGATTAAATCGAAAGATTTATAAAGGAATAAATACTACGTGGACAATCAGATTAATTTTTTTAATGATTAAGTATCAAAAATTATTTTGAAAGCATTTTAGCAATGGCTAAGATGCTTTTTATAATGGACAAATATTAGATAGAATCAAACGAGTTTAATCTTTTTTATTACTTTTTACAAAAAAGGGTACAATATTAAATAATAAAAAAATAAGGAAGTGATGCTATGCCTGATAATATAAAATCAAATCGATTGATCAATGAAAAATCTCCATATCTTCTTCAACACGCGAATAATCCAGTAAACTGGTTTCCTTGGGGAGAAGAAGCTTTTAATAAGGCGAAACTAGAGGATAAGCCTATTTTTTTGAGCATAGGGTATTCTACGTGTCATTGGTGTCAATTTCTATATTAACCAAATAAAAAATGTTTAAACTGCGGCATTTACAGGTGTTAATACTCACTTATAGGGTCAACGACTTCAACCCCCTTTGACTTAGGTCCAGAGGGGATTTTTGTTGCCCAAATTCTGTTGGCCATTTGGGTAACGTGGGCAACAGGTTGTTGTATTAATTTTTCTTTTCCTATATCCAAATATACGCTTAGGATATTTGACTTTGGGATAATAGTCGAGAAGTATCAAATTGTAGCAAATAGCGTGATTATGATATACTAGATATTATAATTAAATAGTACCAGTATTAATTTGTAAGAAGGAGAAATAGAGTGCAACTTTTTATAATTGGAAATGGATTTGATATAAAGCATGGATTACCTACATCATATTGGAATTTTAGAATTTATTTAGAAAATATGTATCCAGAGTTTTTGCATTCCTTTGAGGAACACTACTACTTGTACCCGAGAATGGGTATAGAAGGGAAAAAGAAGTTGCTTTGGAATGAGTTAGAAACAAATCTTGCTAATATTGATGAAGATATTATTATTGAACAAGCTACAAGTATAGATATGAATTTAGAAAGTGGGGATGTAGGAATAGAAGATACATTATATGAATATTTCACAGAACAATATAAATATATTGCTTTGTTAGCTAAATATCTGAAACAGTGGGTGCGGACAATTCGCATTCGAGATGTCAATCCAAAAACAACTTCTATAAATAATAAAAACGATGCTATGTATATAACATTTAATTACACGGCTGTATTAGAAACAGTGTATAAGATAATGGAACAAGAAATTATACACATTCATGGCTCTTTACGTAAGAGAGATGATGAACCTATTTTAGGTCATGGGAATATCAATAGAATCATTGAAATTAGAAAAAAAAGAACAGAAGCAGAAAAATTGTTTTATGAAAAAGAAATAAGTATCTGCAAGGTTGTTGAAAACTATTATGAGCGTACATATAAAGACATAAACAAATATTTATATAAACTTTCGTGTTTAAGGGGAATGAATATTGAAGAAATAATTGTAGTAGGACATTCTCTTGCAGGGGTAGATATCCCCTACTTCAAAAGTATTGATGCAAACACAAAAAGGAAAGCGAAATGGAAAGTATACTATTATCGAGAAAATGAAATGAAAAATATTTATAATAATATAATAAAATGTGGTATAGAAGAAAATCGTTTAATAATGGAGCAATCAGATGAGTTTTATGACATATAATTTTCGCAGATAAAAAATTACTATTATAAATACATAATAAAAGTTGTCGCCTGTGATAATATGCGACTTTTTTGGCGAATTATGGTATAATGCAATTATATTTATTGTATTATGAAGACTATAATTGCGGGGGATTATGAAAATGATTATCAATGGAAGCTATTACACATTCAAAAAAACTGAAGGCGAACATTATAGTGAAGAACTTAAACAATGTGTAGAAACTACATGTCAATATTGTATTGACAATACTTTTGCAAGTTCTGATGCTAAGATAAAGAAACCAATCATGATGCTCGGAAAAATTCAAAGCGGTAAAACAAAAGCCTTTATTGGCCTCATTGCATTAGCGTTTGATAATAATTTTGATATGATTTTTATTTTAACAAAAAATAGCCAATCATTAGTCCAGCAAACAGTCTCCAGAATGAAGAAAGAATTTAAACCTTTTATTGAAGCACGTGAATTAGTTATTTCAGATATTATGAAAGTCAATGCAAAAATAAGTGGATATCAGTTAGAGCAAAATAATATTCTTGTTGCAAAGAAAGAAAAAAATAACATAAATAAGCTAATAGAATTCATTAAGAATTATTCTATTTCACAAAATAAAAATTGTTTAATCATAGATGATGAAGCTGATACCACCGGTATAGGCTACAATAAAATTAAGGGGTCTGATGATTATACTTTAAGAACTGTATCCTCACGAATAAATACTATGAGAGGAACATTAGATGGATGTGTTTTTGTAGAAGTAACTGCAACCCCATATGCACTATATTTGCAACCAGACTTTGATGAATACACCCAGTTACATGCTATCAAACCTATGGAAACCATATTGGTTCCACATGGCAAAGAGTATATTGGCGGTGAGGACTACTTTATTAAAAGCAAGAATGAAAATAATCCCGAATATCTTCTATTTGAACCAATGGATAACGAAGAAGGCGAAATGGTCTCTGAGCAAAAACGAAATGGAAAGAAATCAAAGATTGAGAAACGGAGTTCTCTTAAAATAGAAGAGATTTTAGAAAACGACAAACTACCGACATTAAAAAAAGGAATAATAAATTTTATTATAGGTACAATTACCTTAAGAAAACTATATAATAACAATGAATTTTATTCCTTTGTTATTCATACCGCAACACAAACTAATATACACTTGAGCTTACAAGACATTGTAGAATCATTTTTGAATCAAATTGCAAATAGAAAAGATAGTAATATTAGAATTATTGAAACCCTATTGAAAAACAGTTATAAAGATATAGCAAAGTCTGTTGTAGCATATGATTTTGAAATGCCTGACTACACATACATTGAGAATGAATTTTATAAATATGTAGATAAGGGTTACTTTTTTGTAAAAACCATTAATAGTAAAAACAATAGAATCCCAGAAGAGTTTCTTGATGAAGAGACGGGTGAATTAAGATTGGATGCTCCCGCTTCAATATTTGTGGGTGGAAGCATACTTGACCGTGGTGTAACTATTCAAAATATGATTGGATTCTATTACGGAAGAAATCCTAAAATAATGCAACAAGATACAGTATTGCAGCATTCCCGAATGTTTGGTTATAGAAAAAAATTGCTACCAGTTACTCGTTTTTATACTACGTCTCGTATACATAGCAATATGGAAAAAATAACTGAAATTGACCTTGCTCTAAGAGAAGAAATTGAGGCTGGTAAGCAAGGAAAAGGAATTTATTTCATCACCTCTCAAAAACAGAATACGGCTTATGGAAAAGGTGGCATTAGACCCTGCTCACTAGATAAAATACGTGTATCCGATATTTTAATTCTACAAGCACACAGACGATTACTACCCGTCGGGTTTACACCTGTTAATAAAGCCATGTCTAGTAAATTAACCACACAAATTGAGAGTAAAATCAAATCCTTTTCTATGATAGATAAGGATACATACAAACTAACAGTGGCACAGGCTGAGGAATTAGTTAAGCTAGCTTATGATAGTTTTGAAAAAGATGATGATGACTCCAGATTTGTAGAGTTATTTGAGTTTATAACCTCATTAAAATATTATTGTTTGAATAATCAGGACGTATATTTGTGTGTCTATAGAGATATGAATATTCTCAAATATAAAGAAGATAAGAAAAAGTTTCAGGATTCTCCGGACACGTCAAAAACCCACTTGAAAAAAGCAAAAGAATTGGCTATCAACTCGCCTTGCATCATGTTATTCCAGGAGAATGGTGATAATGAATCATGGAAATTCAGACCATTTTGGTGGCCGGTATTGGTAGGTCCCCAAAATGTACCTAAAACCATGTATGCTGCCAAATTTGCAGGAGAAAAGATTATCGTTCAAGAAACAGAAAATAGCTTGGAGGAATAAACCTAAATACAAATGCTCCGTTTCAAGGACAATCCCAAGGGAACTGAAAACCCGTGAAACCTCAACCTTTCAAAAAGTGCATTTATAAAGGGAAATTGAAGGGGAACGCTCACTTACTGTTCTTAAACGGTTGACTTTACAGCATTTTAAATTCAAGTTTCACGGCGAAGCCAGCACGGTAAGGCTTTTGCTGGTCTGCTTGAGAGATACTTCGGTAAGTAAGTAATACCAACAAATTAAGCCCCTTGACAGTAGGAAATGCCCTATGGTCAAGGGGTTTTTGTATTTCTGAACATGGATTGATTTTGGAGATTGTTTGTAATTTCAACCATACTGAAAAATACGTTTTTGAAAATCTCAAGGGAAATTGAAGGGAAAAAACAGCAAAATAGGGGTCAAAATCCCCTTCCCTTGAGTTGGTTTCCCTTGAGATACCTCTCTAGCCCTAGAGCCATAAGGGTTTGATGGGATTTTTGTTGCCCAAATTCTGTTGAGTACTTAGGTAATGCGGGCAGCGGAGAAAAAAATCGCCGCATAATTAAATAAAATTTAAAAAAGTATTGACTCTAACACGTGACAAGTAGTAATATTAGACAAAATAAACATACTATAAGTGTTTTATGAGGTGTTGTATGGATTTTGTCGTATTGAAACATAGTTTTTTGCAAGCAAACCCTAACTACGAAAACGACGTAAATAACTTCATTGACTATATGAGTAGCATCAGGGGTATTCGTTTACCTGAGCAACAAGATTTTTTGGTCAATGGTATGACAACAGAGCATGTAATTGACAGTTTAAAATACTACATAGATATCGGACAAATAAAAAAACAAGAACCCGCGAGAAAATATTTTGTTTCAATAAAGCAACTCTTTGAATATGTCCTCTCTAATTCAAATTACAAAAATGATAATTTTAAGAAAGAATTAGCTAATCCTGCAGTTAGAGAAGAATCTTATTCTCGAAAAACGATACAATTCCTTGAAAAATGTGAAAAATTAGAGGTAAAAGAGCCGCTGGAGCAGCTAGAAAACGATGGGATTTCAAAATTGATTGCGTGGTGTAATGACGTAATTGCTATGGATTTCTCAAAAGAATCTTTATCATCAACATCTTTTAGACGTATAAATGCTGCTCTCTGCATGAAGTTAATAATATTTACAGGAATAACTTATCGAGTGGCACGACAACTAGAGTTTAGCAATTTAAAAGTTGAAACAAATGAAATTACAATAATGAATTTTGATATACGCTTACCACTAGACCTTTCAAAACAGTTTCAACGTTATTATAGCTACCGTGTAGCACACTTGCCTGCACAATATCTTTTTGTTGATATTCATGGAAATCAATGGGGGGAAAAAACCAGTGATTCCGGTATACCGAATTTTATGAAAACAGCAATAAATCAAACAAATATTACTGGAATAGTAAAGCACGGGTTGAGCCAGTTAATTAAATGCGGAGTAAATGATAGTGTTATAATGAAGTTAACGGGGGCTAGCTACGAATTGTTGGCAAGTTGTCTTGAAGACGCTCAAGAGAAGGAGCAGTCAGATTGGAATAAATACATTAATTCAAAACTGATAATGACCAAGAACTATTATGAACTTTAACATAGTTTGCAGATGAGGGGTGTTTTTTTGAAGCAACACAAAAGATTAAGTGGAGACGAAGGGTTAGGATATTATACCTCATGGAACAAAGGAAAGGCTAATGGATGTATCTATTGTGGAAAACCTGCAAATACAAGAGAGCATGTTCCATCCAAAGCGTTTCTATCAGAAGCCTTTCCTGATAATTTGCCCACTATACCAGCATGTTTTGATTGTAATAATGGATATTCCAATGATGAGAAATATGTTTCATCGTATTTAGAAATCTTAAAATCCTTTATTTACGAGGATTATGTCATAAAACCAAATATTTGTAATCGATTGGAAAAAGACCAGTGCTTGAAAGAATTAATATATAACCAAATTCAAAAACAAGATGATAAAGTGAAATTTACTTTTGATGAGGAACGGTTTATCAATATTATAGTTAAGCTCGCAAGAGGTCATGTAGCATATGAACTGGATTATGTTGATTTTGATAAATTCCCAAGAATATGGTATCGTTTTGAATTCCAATTAGCAGAAGAAGAACGACGGGAATTTGACACTATTCCTTTAATGGACAAGGCTCCTGAGGTTGGCTCAAGGTGGACATCTCATATAGGGATTATTGAAGATGAATCTGGTTTAATAACTACATTTTCAGAATGGAATGTAGTCGAAGATAACACTTACAGATATAATACCTATATCTCTGATAACCGCATTTGTGTAAAGTTCTGTATTGGAGAGTTTTTGTTCTGCTATTTAGAATGGGATGCTTAAAAATTATTTAAATCAGGTCCTTCCCGAATCCCCTCTGAAGAGTTATCATGACCAAAATGGATATTTGGTGGTGATAACTTGAATGAACTAAAAGACCTACACGCCCTTTCCCTCTCCTACACTGAAGACTTCGGATAACGGAAATGATAAATCATGGAACTTCAGACTGTCTTGGTGGTCAGTATTTGTATACCCGCAAAATATAGCTAAACCTATGTGTGCAGCATAATTGGCAGGAGAAAAGCTATTATTCAGGAAGAAAATAGTAACCTATAGGAACAATTTTAATTTACATAATGACCTACGGTCTTGCATTTGAATATTGGTTCTTATATAATTATATTATCATTGTTAACATGTATTGAGGAGCCTATTATATGTCATTAAAATTAATTAGTTTATTCGCTGGCGCCGGTGGATTAGACCTTGGATTTGAAAACGCAGGATTTGAAATCGTTGCCGCTAACGAGTATGATAAAACCATTTGGTCAACATATGAAAAAAACCATTCAGCACCTCTTATTAGAGGGGATATTAGAGATATTCCCAGTGATACCTTTCCGAATTGCGACGGTATAATTGGAGGGCCTCCCTGTCAATCATGGAGTGAAGCCGGAAGTTTAAAAGGAATAGATGACCCTAGGGGTCAATTGTTTTATGAATACATACGTATTTTGAAAGATAAAAAACCCAAGTTTTTTTTGGCAGAAAATGTAAAGGGAATGATGGCAAACAGACATAGTAATGCTGTTGAAGGTATTGTTCGACAATTTGAGGATGCTGGGTATAACGTATTTATTAAGTTATTAAATGCTAATGATTATGGTGTTGCTCAAGACCGTAAAAGAGTTTTTTATATAGGGTTTCGGAAAGATTTAGATATTAGTTTTGAGTTTCCAACACCTAGTGAATATAGACCTGTATTTAGAGATATTATTTGGGATTTAAAAGACAATGCTATACCTGCCTTGGAGAAGAATAAAACAAACGGAGCAAAATGTAACTTTTTAAATCACGAATATT
>JAYFPL010000105.1:0-1806 GCA_034927775.1 Anaerovorax sp.
TTGCATATAACTGCGAACAACTTCAACTCCGTCCACTGATTTAATTGCTCTTTTCAAAAGAATATGGCCGGAAAATTCATCATCGACAATGACGGCTCGTAACATTCATTTTCCTCCTTAGCTATAATTATTTAAAATTGGTAAAAAAACTATAATCTCCGTACCAGTGCCAACTTGACTATTTATCGTCATTTCACCCATTGCATAACTCAAAATTCTTTGTCTGATATTGGATAAACCGATTCCGGACTCTTTTGATTTCTCATTTATAATACAACGCAATCGTTCTTCTTCAATCCCCACACCATTATCCTTTACAACGATTTCCATTCTATTTTTGACTGCATGTACCGATAACCAAACCGTACCCCCTTGTTCCTTTTTTGTGATACCATGTAAAATTGCATTTTCTATAATGGGCTGTATGATTAAAGGAGGTATCCGAAAAGATAAGCACTCCTCTTCCACGTCAAAATGCAAGACAACTCGTTCACCATACCTTGCCTTTTCAATTTCCACATAAGCATTCACTAGCTCAATTTCACGTCGTAAAGAAACCAACTCCATTTGACTGTCTGTCGTAAAAACCATCCGAAGATACTTACTCATACTGTTTAATAAATCTCCAGCTTGTTCCGGCTCTGTATAACAAAGTGCCATGATTGTTCCCAATGCATTAAATAAAAAATGCGGCTTTATTTGAGATTGAAGATAAGCCATTTTATTGATTGATGCTTCTTTCTTCATTAGCTCGGACATTTTTTTTGCGCTTTTATATTGATAGGCTAATCCAATAATTACTATCAGAAGTATAAATAACGAGATTACGATTTGGGTCTGAGTGTTTTTTTGTTTTAAATATTTATTCAATAATTCTGTTTCTCCAACTTCATATTTTGAAATGATATCCTCCATATTAAAACAACTCATCGCACGATTCCATATTTTTACGAACTCATGCATCTCCTCTGTTTTCTTGAAAAGATAACTATACTCTCTAGGAGATTCCTCAATTTTATAAATTTTTATAAGATCAAATAGCTCATAGCGGTAAAAATCTTCATTAAAAACATTCTCATTTTGAAAAGTATAAGTCACTTTTCCCGCTTGTAATGCTGCATACATTGCTTTATCGCTATCATAATAGGTTATGTTTTTTTGAGGAATATAGTTTTCTATCAATGCGATAATCGAAGTGCCACGTACAGCACCAACCTTTTTATTCAGTAAATCATTTAGATTCAAAATTTTTTCACTGTCAGACTTCCCAATTACACTATAATACATTGTGTGATATGGTTTTGTATAATGTCCATAGCTTTTTCTTCTGTCTGTAATACTCATTGGAAAGAGCAAATCAATTTCTTTCCTTTTAATGCGCTCTATCTTTTCTGACCAACTAAGTTCTTTTTCATAATTATATTTATACTTTAAACCTATAAGCGCCGCTGTTTTTTCAAACAATTCTACACTGGCACCAAGGTATTCTCCATCACTTTCAGAATATAAAGATAAAGGGGTAAAATGATCATCTACCATTACTTGAATTTCCCCTAATGAATTTATTAAATTCTTTTCCTCTTGTGTCATTATAAATTGACTGCCTTCTTCTGAATTAGAAGCAAAGGCAATGTTATTTAGAAAAAGTATTATGATTAGGACCACACCAAGTAATTTATTGACTTTCATTTTTACCTGCACCTTTTCATTTGAGATTTTATTTCATCATAATATGGATTTCGTTGAAAAACAAATAAAAAAAATATATCGTCTGTTTCAAACGATATATTTTTAATTCTAATAATA
>JAYFPL010000055.1:0-8084 GCA_034927775.1 Anaerovorax sp.
GTTAAATCTATTTACATTCCAATATGGTTCTATTAAAAGGCGTTCCTTTGAACAACTCTATTTTTAACTATTACAATACCATAAATTGTCGATGTTTTCAATTTCACTCTTTTTTTCTAATAATTCTAAATCTGCTTTTAATAAAAGCTCCGCTTTTTCTTACAATTACAACACTTGTCAACCTCTCGGTCAAAATGCTTTTTCTTACATCGACAGTTATAAAAAATTACTTAATGCATTATCTTGTTTCGCCCACATTTCTTTCTCCAACCATCGACTATTTCGACTTTTAAATAAAATAACAGAATCTAATTTTTTTCTTATAATTTGATTTAATTCATTATGTAATTTCATAATTTGTGCTTCTGACAATTCCCCTTCAAAAACAGAGTTCTGAACATGCGTTAAATACTTCTTACATAATTTGTGTGTTTTTGTTAAAACCTTTTGTCCTTTTTCATCCCCAGAAATATCATATACTAAAATCACATACATATTATCTTTCACCACCAAATTTTAAAAGGCTCATATTCCTTTTCACCAAATAAATGCTTAATTAATTTATAACATTCTAAACGAATTAAATATTGATAAGATACTTTTTTATTTAAACCCTTATGTTGAATCGTAGTTTTTAGTTTTGCATCTAATTCAGATGCAATGAGCATTGAAGATTCTTTAGTTAAATGCAAATAATTCATTTTCTTCGTAAAACTTTTCTCTGTAATTTGTTTTCGATTTAATAATGAAAAAATAAGCCGATCTCCAATCAATGGTTTGAATATTTCGGCAATATCTAAGCTAAGAGAAAAACGTCTTACTCCAGGCTCATGTAAGTAACTAATCGTTGGATTTAATTGGGTTTGATAAATTTCAGTTAAAACTTTTGTATATATTAAGGTATTAACATAAGAAATCATAGTATTAATTAAATTATCTGGTGGATTCTTTACTCTTTTTTGAAAATCAATTTCTTGATCAATCACTGTATTCCATGCCGAATAATATATTTTATGAATATTCCCTTCATAACCCATTAGCTCTTTTATATTTCTTGCTCGATTTAGATTTTTTCTCAATGAATCTATTTCATTCAACTCTTGTTTTACATCCTAGCCTCTTTCATTATAATACCGAAGATTTCGAAATATATTTGCTGAGGCACCTTCAACAAATTTTCTAGCAATCAAAATTCTTTCTTGTTGATTTGTATAAGCATTTACTTGTTTTACTAATAATTGTCCTGATAATAATTTTTCTCTTGGACAAAAACTTCCAATATAAAAATCATAGTAATTAAAAAAATGAACCATAATCCCTTGTTGCGCTAAAAGATTAATTAAGCTTGTATTAAAATTCATTTGCGACATAATATTAATTTCAGAAATTGTTTCAATTGGAATATCCTTCTTATCATTATTTTCTGTTATAAATCGAATTGTATTATCATGGCGTTGTAATATTCCATCATTATAAATATATAAACTTCGTTTCATGAATTTCCTCCAACTTTCATATAAAACACAAATCATAAAAAGCACATTTTGAACAAAATTTTTTCTTTATTACTAACGGTGGAATTGATTTCATACAAATAGTTTTGATTTCTTTTAGAATCCATTCTAATTTAATTCTATCATCTTCTTCTAATTTTATTGATAAAGTTTGTTTTAACAAAGGATAATCAATTTGAGCATTCACAAATACGCCTTTTTGCTCCAAATAAAATAAATAATATTTTACTTGCCAGATTCCAGCTTCTTCGATTTTTTTACTTTTCTTCACTTCATGAAGTAATGCTTTTCTTTGAATAAAATCAATATTAATTGTATTATCAATATTAATATGTTTCTTTTCACGAGAATAGCTTGCTTCATCAATGATTTTCCCAATCGCAACATCTTCACTATTATGTTCCATATTTAATTCATGATAAAAATACCATAATTTTTTAGAACATACTTGATGATAATATACCATAATCCCTGTAATCGGTTTTTCCATCTTTTTAACATACTGAATTCATCGTATTCGGTATTTCCTCCTCTCTATCTTATTAGCAAAAAATTGCATGTTCTATATCCTCTTCCTTTCGTCGGAATCCAGCGTCATCGTATATACAATCGATTACTGGTATAAAACCCCTACCATACCAATTTAATTCTGGCACTTCAATAATCCAACCATTTTTTCTTGCTAGAATAAATTCCCATTTTGAAATAGAAAGCATATCTTCTTTTACTTGTTCTTCAAGTTGCTTCTTTGTTAAATAGTCTTTTTCTAAATTCCACTTATTAAATAAAGCTTTATACTCTTCTCTTCTTTTTTCGTAAATTTGCTTTGGAATTACATTTTCTGTTTCTATTTTTCTTATTTTAATTTCCTTTTGTTTTATCTCATAACATCTTAAGTCTTCAAGTTCTTTATAAATTTCACGATATTTCTTCCAAAACGAACTCTTCTCTATCTTCTCAATTGAAAAATATGTTTCCAATAACTCTATTTTTTCTTGCTCGGTAATGATTCCATCTGTCCGTGTATGTATGGCTTCTTTTGATAAGTTATAAATTGTTTCATCAATAAACCCTTTTTTACCTCTTGCAAGCAACTCAGAATCAATTTCTGTATAGATATAACAATTAGGTTCAACAACCTTTTTTTCTCCCTTTCTGTTACATCTACCCATCCTTTGAAATAACGAATTTAAATCTTGTAATTCCGTAAATAAATAATCAAAATCAATATCTAAACTTGCTTCTACAACAGAAGTAGAAATCCAAATTTGATTTTTATTACTATTTACATTTTTTCCAACATCTAAAATTTCCTGTTCCAAATTTCTTCTACAATGTCTTGTAAATTTACTGTGAAGTATATGAACATCATTTTCATCCAGTCCTTCATTTTTTAATTCTTCTCGCAATTCCCAATAAAATTGTTGTGCCTTTTTTACTGTATTACAAATTACAAGTATATTATTATTTTTCTTATCTCCTTTTTTGTTTTCTATAAATTTGTTTAAAATGTCTACAATATTAATTTTTTCTTTTTTTACTCTTATATGATGTCGGCTCAAATGATTCTCATCTAAAAACTCTTTATATCGAAATCCCATCTTTTCAAATTCCTTACAAATAAAAGGTGCTAAAGTAGCTGTAAAGATTGCAACCTTTCCCCCATTTTCAATAATCATTTGAATTCCGAAAATCAGATAAGCCAATAAATCCGGTCCATACATTTGAATTTCATCGATGACAATACGAGAATAAGAAAATGTCGTTAATTTCATTTCATATCCATTATACCGAAAGACAAAATCAAATAATTGATCCATTGTTGTAATCGTTAAAGGCATTGAAAGTTGTTTTGCTTTTTTGTAATAATCCATTACGTCCATATCCTCTTCTTTTTGACTCATTAATAGATAAGAAAGGGATTCGGAATGCATTAAAGCAATCCTATTTTCAATTTTTTCTTTAATAATCTCATCGCTAATTCTAGAATACATGGCATTAATCGCAGTTCGTAACGGCAAAACAAAAAAACCTTTATGATCTCCTATCCACAGCAAGGCACCTTCCGTTTTACCCATCCCTGTTTGTGCTACTACAATTACATTCTCACCTTCATGATTCATACAATATTCTTGCATCTTATTCCAATTACGTTTTGCATCTTCCTTTTTCCATTCTATTAAAAGATTCTCCAAAGAACCTTTTAGAAAATCATTCGGTAATTCTACTGGACAATTTGCACTGGCACAATAATCACATTTATGTAAATATCCTTTGAGTAAAATACTATCTTTTTTTAAATATATTTTTTGAATTCCTCTTGTACATTTCTTATTTATAGGGATAATCTGTTCTTGAAAATCGAGCAATAAATTTTCAATGATTTTCTTTTTTTCTCCTATCGTTTGCAATACGTCACAATAGTTATGATGAAAAGCGACTGCAAATGCCACATGATAATAATCTTCTTCTGTTTCAAATTCTTTTGGGTTTATAAAATATAAAGACAATACGTTATGCGATACTTCTCGATTTTCATTAAACCGTATTTTCTTATCGGATTTCACTCGTTTCTGAAATTCAACATTGGCTTTTCCAAAATCATGATAATAGCAAGCTCTTTTGACTAATTGATATAATTTTTCATCTTTAATATATCCGTAATCCCAAAGTTGATCTAAACAATAAAACAAATCTTCATTATGTTGTTTGATTGTTTTATCCGGTTTTGCCATATATTTTTCTAAATTCATTTTATCTCCTAATAAGATTGCCTATTGAAATACATTTCAAATAGGCAATCTCAATGACATTATAAAAAATTTACAATATACTCTCCGTCAACGTATAAGTTTTTTGTAGAATTAATTTCATCAATACTGTGCCCCGAAACATATAACACTTTCTTCTTTTCAAATACACGTTGATTATTTATAAGCTCATACTTCTTATTTAGCATATATTTTGTGCCAATACAGGTTCGCAACCCTTTATCTTTAGAGAAAACCAAATCATTTCTAATTAAATCCATATCAATATATGCTGCATAGTCTGAAGTCATAGTATCTATTTCTGTATTTGAATCCAACTCAATAAAAGTTACTTCTTGCACATCAATAAAATCTTCGCTTCGTCCAATTGCTGTTAAATTCCATTTATTATCCATAATATCATTTAACACGGATTCTTCTGCTTTTACATGAAGGATTAAAGTGATTCCATCCAAAACCTCATAATATTTCAATGAAGTTGTCAACGAGCGAAATTGTGAAATAGGCTCTAAATATTGTTTCGTTTCAAACTCTTTCAACTTATCCTTGATCATATTTTCTAATTCTTTAATTTGATTTTCACGTCTTAATATCTTTTGATATTGAGAAGAAGCTTTATTAAATTGTTTCTTTTTGGCATTTAAAGTATTCTTCCTTTTCTTTATAATTTTCATTACCGGATCAACACGCTTTTTTTTAAATTCGTCAATTTCCTCTCCAAGATTTTTTAATTGTTGATATTCTTCTAACAACTCTGATGAATAAACTTGAATTGTAGTATTGTTTCGAAAACTGTTGCCTTGGGATTTTAAAGCTTTTGCTACTTTAACAAAAGCATTGGATAACATAGTACTATTTTTCATTTTTACCAAAATACCCCTATCATCCATTGTTGAATTTAAAAAACAATAATCCGTATAAGGCTCTTTATGCATTGACTCATAGTCTCCCTGAATACTGATATCCATATCATGATATGAAGTATACCCACAGGCCTTATGCAATGCTCCTATAACAGTTGAAAGTGGCGGAAGAGGATAGGTCATTTTATTTAAAACCGTTTCTTCTTTTCGGTAATTCGCACTGGATTGACGAAGAATTATCCGTAACGCTTTCATCCTTTCACCTGCTTTCTAAATTTTATAATATTCTCGTACCTGTTGTTTTAATTGATTGAAAAATTCTGTGACACTAACCGGATTTAATTCTGTTATAATTTCTTTTTCATTATCTAAGTTCATGCCATTTAATAAACCAACCTGAAATCCCTCTTGAATCCGAGTTATTAAATCAGCGGATATTTGTAAATTATTTTGTTTTACTTGAATCAAATTTTCAAAATAATGCGTTTTCCGCTCCGATAAGCCTCCTACAATAAAAATTGGCTCTGCATTATCCAAATTACCTTTAACAATTAAAGATAAATGTTGCACTCCTTCTAATAAAGCAATGACACGATCTGCTTTTTCCTGTGCTGAAGCTTCTTTTGTTTCAAAGTTCTCATCAACTCCAATTTTCGTTAAATCAATTGTCAAACTATATACTTTAAGTGATTTATCATACTCATACTGATATGGCATTAAGCCGGCTTTCTTTGAATCCTCTTGAACACTAATTCCCTCCGCTTTTGCACGATTCGCTGCAAGATATAAATTATTATGAAATCTGGTTTCATTCACGAATGGCTCTGTGGAAATTGCATCGGTTAAATAAAAAGAGCTGTTTCGAACATATGTAATTCCACTTGTACTCATATACCCGCCCTCTAAAGCTTTTATATTTGTTGCATTTTTTTCTTCGTTTGCAAGCTTTTGCGTCGCACCATCTACTTCGGTTTCTAAATCGTCATACATCCCGCTTTGAACCATAATTGCATTTTTTAAGCTTTCTCTACTTCTCATAGAATAAACTTTTCCTTTTTTAAAAACTTTCTGTACACTTGCAATGTTTCCTAATCCTTCTGAATAATTTGAAGTCATATGTGCAACAACTGTCATTGTTAACGCTTTTTTACTCATTTTTACCGTCCTCCTTATTACTTAATCCAGTACCTAATGCATTTACAAATGCATATGCAATTTCTTTGTTTTCCTCAAAGTTATCAAACAATCTATATGCAAAATCCAATTCTACTTCCGCATAATTTGCTAGTTGAATTAATATATCACAATATCGTGTATAGTCTTTAAAGACAAGAGCACTTGATAATTTTGTACGATAACTCTTTACTTTTTGAGGATTTAATAATTTTTTTGTTTGCACAATCTTCTTTGCACATTCTTTCGCCTGCTTAATTTCCGAAAACATTTTTTCACCCCCACGAACTCTTACATTTACTTCAATCAATTTTTGAATTAAATATTCATATCTTTGATGATCCTCTTTAAGAAAGATTTCAATTAAATAATCAAGAGTAGTTAAATTAACAATAGCATTTGATACTTCTTTTTGAATATTAATGTAATCATTTATCTTGTTATACTTAAAGAAAAAACAAAAACATTTAAAATCTGTTAACTTTTTAAAAATTTTAATGCTTTTTTTCCTTAAAAATAATGTTTCAAAATAATTCTTATTTTGGTTTTTAACAATTACTTCTACATCAAAATCAATATATTCTCCGGATAGCACCATCGCTTGAAAAAATACTTTAAGAACATCTGGAAATTTTTATTCTTCCATTACTTGTTTCACTAAAGATTTCAATTGATTATTTGTTGCAACCAAATCTCGAATTGAAGAATTATCATTAATAAACAGAGCTTCACTTCCGATTGTGAATGCAAAAGGAATAAAATCATATTCTTGCAAATCCGATGCAAAATAAGCATTTTTATTAAAATTATATCCAACTGATTTTCCTTTTTTCGGTCCATCAACATAATACCCTACTAATCTTGCATAAGGTATTGGCTTACTAAATAAAAGATTTTCATTTGCAAAATTACGATACAAATTCAATTTGTTCCTATAGGTTTCCTTCGTAAGTACCAAACGATTCTTAGAAATCACTGATAAAATTTCTTCTTTATTCTCACCATTAAATTTTAATTTTGAAAAAATTTTTTTCATAATGGTATTTGCTTTTAACTTTTCGTTTATTTCTTTTATGTCTTCTTCTGTAAAATTATCTTGCTTCAATAAATTTTCCAATATAAGGTGATGCATGTCATACGGATATTTTGATTCTACAAAAGAAAAATAATTGTCTTCGTCTATATCGTCTATATGGTAATAAAGCACATCCGGATTCGATTCAGAATCATATTCACAATCAAAATAATTTAAATACTCAATTAGACCGACAATAGCAGCAGAACTTCTCCAATCAATAGATTCAATCGATCCATCAAATTTTTCTATGCCGTTATTATTTAACATTTACAAAGCCCCTCCTTTCTCTTTTATTTTGTTGAAATTACATCGATCATACCAAATCCAGCAGAGCGTTTACTACCGATTCCGTTTTGATAATAATGCTGCAACAAGATTGGTTCCCCTTCTATATCGAACAACCCTACAGTTGCGTCAAAAAAAATACCGTAATTATAAACAACTATTTTTTTACAAGTAACCGGATTAACTTTAAGGCTTGAAATATATGTTTCCGAAAAACCTGCTTCGAATGCTTGCCTTTTTAAATTATCCAATAATTCTACCCCAAATTGCTTGTCCTCAACGGAGTAATAAGTATCTATATTACTGGCTTCATCATGTTTTCTAACTACAAGCGGAGATCCTGCCGCCATTTTTAATGTTAAAGTTCTTTGATCAATTATTTTTGGAGGTAATTGGCGAA
>JAYFPL010000134.1:0-8737 GCA_034927775.1 Anaerovorax sp.
AAAGTGTAATTTGTTTTAGTCTGGTTGGAGTTACAGCATTTGGATTAAATCAGATGATAAAGAAACAGCCTGATTTAACGGGGAAGTTCATACAAAATATGGTGGTTTCTGCAGTGGAACCCGACAATGAAACACTTGCAAGTCAAGATTATACAGTATTGGTTAATACAGAGCATCCCTTACAGAAAGAATACGTACCGAGAAATTTGGTCACTGTAAGCTATACGGAAGAAAAATTAACTGAGGTAGCGGCAAAACAAATGTCTGCTATGATAAGAGAATTGGAAAAGGAAGGGTATACGATTCTGCCTCTTAGCGGGTATCGCTCTTATGATCGTCAGCAAACGTTGTTTGATCGTAAGGTATTTGAACTCATGCAGGCAGATAAATCTTTAACGAAAGAAAAAGCAGAAAAAAAAGCTGCAGAATTTATAGAGCTTCCCGGAACCAGTGAACACCAAACAGGGTTAGCTATGGATGTTGCTTTGCGAGATGACGAAGAAGATCCACCTATGGAAGAAACACCGGAAGGGAAATGGCTCATAGATAACGCTTATCGATATGGCTTTATCGTTCGATATCCAAAAACGGAAGATGTAAAAAAAGATGTTTCCTATGAACCTTGGCATCTTCGATATGTAGGTACTGAATTAGCAGAACAATTGCAAAAAAGCGGAGAACGTCTGGAAGAATATAAGGAAAAAATCTTATCTTAGTTATTAGTAAGATGATAGAAATTCAAAGGAAATATTATTTTCCTTTGAATTTATTAAAATCAGTTAAAATCAATGAAATCTAAAATACCCGAAAGATACGCCAAAGCAACACCGTAATTGGTCATAGGGATTTCTTGTTCCTTTGCCAGGCCGATACGAGATAGGACGTATTGTCGGTTAAACATACATGCACCGCATTGGATGATTAAATCATACGAATGCAGCTTTTTAGGAAAATCAACTCCGCTGACGACGTCAATGGTCAATGCATTGCCGATTCGTTGGCGTAAGAGGCGGGGAAGTTTTTCGCGACCGATGTCTTCGGACAAAGGGGCGTGTGTACAAGCTTCTGCAATGAGCACGCGCGAGTGTGGAGTCAAAGCTTCGATGGCTTTGGCGCCTTCTAAGTAATAAGGCAAATCGCCTTTATAACCTGCAAATAATACCGAAAAAGAAGTAAGCTTGCTTTGTGCAGGCTTCTTTTCATATACAGACTTAAATACCTGGGAATCAGTAATGATTAATTCCGGATCCTTGGAAAGGGAAGATAAAGCAGATTCCATTGTATCTGCAGTGGTGCTTAAAATGATACATTTTTTATCTAGAAGCTCACGAAGAACCTGCACCTGAGGTAAGATTAAACGTCCTTTTGGTGCTTGAATGTCTTGGGGCATGACCAAAAGAACCACATCACCGGACTTGGCTAACTCACCTGTAATGCTTTCTTTTTCATAATTGAATGGCAGTGCATTAATGATTTCTCTTCGAACCATTTCCACACTTTCTTTATCATATGCAGAGCAGACAAGCGGGTACAAACCGGAACTCTTTTTAATGACTTGTATCAGATTTGTTTGTTGTTCCTCAGTCATAAGATCAGATTGACTTATAACAGCAATAACTGGGATATTCTTTTGTTCAAAAGCTTTAATCCAGTCAGACTCTAAATCGATTGGTTCATTATGAAAAAGAACAAGAGCCAAATCCGTTTTTTCCAGAGCTTTTTTCGTTTGTTCTACACGCAGATTGCCCAGTACGCCTTCATCGTCAAAACCCGGTGTATCGATGAAGACGCACGGGCCGATTCCGTGTATTTCCATGGATTTGTACACGGAATCGGTGGTGGTTCCGGCTACGTCCGAAACCACCGCAATCTGCTGGTGCGTTAAAGCATTGATTAAAGATGATTTCCCGCTGTTTCTTTTTCCGAAAAGTCCGATGTGTAAGCGGCTTGATCTGGGGGTATCGTTTAAACTCATATTTTCCTCCGTATTACCTCCGTATTAAAAACGAAAATCTCGTTTTCCATTATGAAGCTCACCCAAATATTCCTTTGCGATAGAACGTACTTTTTCATTCGTAATATTGTTGATTTCCTTGGAAATGAGGGCTTCCCCTTTTAACTTAGTATCTTCCAATGCATAATCTTCAAGATATTCTTTTAAAGTCATAAGTGCGTTTGGAAGACAACAATTTGCAATTTGTCCTGCCTTAACTAAGGTCATAAATCGATCTCCCGTACGGCCTTCGCGGTAGCATGCTGTACAAAAGCTTGGAATATAATCCATAGCCAAAAGCCAATTAACAATTTCATCTAAGGTTCTAGTATCATTTAACTCAAACTGCGCAGAGTTATCTTCTTCTGCTTCTTTTTCTGCATAACCGCCAACGCTGGTACAAGAGCCGCCGCTGATTTGTGAGATTCCTAGATCCAAAACACGTCTTCTTGTCTCTTCCGTTTCTCTTGTTGAAATAATCATACCGGTATATGGAACCGATATGCGTAATACCGCAACAATTTTAGCAAAAATATCATCATTGATGGCATTCGTAAAATTATTTGGATCGATATCGTCTGCCGGACGGATTCTTGGTACACTGATCGTGTGCGGACCGACTCCGAATGAAGCTTCCAGATGCTCTGCATGCATTAAAAGACCAATAAAGTCGTAACGATATAAGTTGAGCCCAAACAAAACGCCGATACCTACATCGTCAATACCGGCTTCCATTGCACGATCCATTGCTTCTGTATGGTAGGCATAATCATGCTTTGGTCCTGTTGGATGCAGCATTTCATAATTTTCCTTGTGGTAGGTTTCCTGAAATAAAATATAAGTACCAATGCCTGCTTCTTTTAGCTTGCGATAATTTTCAACGGTAGTAGCGGCAATGTTAACATTGACTCTTCGGATTGCACCATTTTTATGATGAATGCTGTAGATGGTGTTAATGCTTTCCAATACATAATCGATCGGGTTATTTATCGGGTCTTCACCCGTTTCAAGTGCAAGACGTTTATGTCCCATATCTTGTAAGGCACGAACCTCACGAGTAATTTCATCTTGCGTTAATTTTTTTCTGGAAATGTGTTTGTTCTGATGATGATAAGGGCAGTATACACATCCATTTACACAGTAATTTGATAAATACAATGGTGCAAACATAACGATACGATTGCCATATAATTTTTGTTTGATTTCTTTAGCTAAAGCAAACATTTTTTCATTTTCTTCCTCAATCTCACATTCCAAGAGTACAGCGGCTTCACGATGAGTAAGTCCTTTACAATCTTTTGCTCTTTCAATAAGAGAAGAAATCAGGTCTTTATTATTTTTATTAGCCTTTGCGTATTCAATAGTAGAGAGAATTTCCTCATTATTGATAAATTCTTCGGCTTTTTTTGAAGCTGGATTATAGCGCATTTTGTATCCTTTCTGGAGCATCGCCCCGATCTACAACTAAGATTCTACCTATACTGCTCATACGATTGGTAAGACAGCCTTGACATTCGGCTGCTTCTTCTCCGGTACAGATTTTATTATCGTAAAGCATATATTTTTTACGAATATTTACTGGAGATAAATTTGGCATAACCACATTGGCACCTGCTAAAATTCCGAGCTCACGTCCTTGTGGATGAATTGTTCCGAGTGCAGTGGTAGCAGGAAGCAGAACTTGTGGGAGCATCAATCGAAGAATACTGATTAAGCATAAGGTTCTCTGTAAGCTTCCGGCAGCTTGGTTTCCAAATGGAGTGTCGTGATGCGGTAAAAATGGGCCGATACCTACCATGTGTGGCTGTAATTTATAAATGAATTGCAAGTCCTCAACCAGTGTTTGCGTGGTTTGGTAAGGAGAACCCACCATAAATCCGGTTCCGGTTTGAAATCCAATTTCCATTAAATCCAGCAAACATTGTTTTCTGCTTTCCAGTTTTTGCTCTGAAGGGTGCAGCTTACTATAGTGTTCCTTATTTGCCGTTTCGTGCCTTAAAAGATATCGATCTGCACCTGCTTTAAAATAAGAACGGAAGCTTTCTGTACTCTTTTCTCCCAAGGAGAGCGTTAAAGCACAATCCGGGTATTTGGATTTAATTGTAGAAATAAGATCAATTAAAATCGCATCAGTATAATAAGGGTCTTCGCCTCCCTGAAGTACAAAGGTTCGAAAACCGAGCGCGTGGCCTTGCTTGCAGCATTCCAATATCGATTCTTTATTTAATCGATAGCGTGAGGCATTACAATTGCTTTTACGAATGCCACAATAATAACAGTCATTCTTACAATAATTTGTGAACTCAATTAAGCCACGCATGTAAATATGATTTTGAAACTGGGATAAGGTTACTTCTCTTGCTTTTTCAAACAGATAAGAGGAGAGTTCTTTCGAAAGGTTTGATTTTTCATTTTCTATGGAATCCTCCTTTTCTTCTAGTAACGATTTCTGGCTTATCGGCGATACAGTTTCAATTAAGGAAAAAAGGCAAGAATCGTCTAATGTTTTTTCTTTCAACAGTGTATCAATTAACTGTTTTCCTTGTATTAAATTTATCATTCGTTTGGTACCTTTGAGTATACGGTTTTTGTGCTGACATTAGGGAGCATTCCGATTTTTCCCGAAAGCGCACTGATGACATCGTTTGGAGCATCCATGATGATACTAATCACTGAGACTTGTCGTTTGGGATAAGGTATTCCCATTCGACCAACAATATAGTTGCCATATTCGTGAAGGAGTGCATTCATTTTTTCTACAGAATCCTTATCCTCAACAATGATTCCAATTACTGCCATTCTTGTTTCCATAAAACAATCCTTTCTCTTTTTTATGTTTGCTTTAGTATTTGTAAAAAGGGTTTTTTTATTAAATCGATCCTTTTATCTATTCAAATTATAAAAGGAATTAAGCAATAAAAAATTCCCTATACCCAGAGGTACAAGGAATTTTGCAATCAAAAAATAGATGACAATATAACATGCTCGGTATTTACAAAATTTTTGTAAATCAAAACATTAAAAATACAGTTAAAAAGTCACTCTCTTTTTTCGCCTTCCTACTCGGGACAAACCCTTGTACACTCAGAACGATTTTATGCTTAAAGAGTAACATAGGGAAAAAAGAAGTACAAGGCTTAAATTTTGGTTTTTGATAATTTTATATAAAAATTAATCGAAAAAAATGGGTATTAAATTTCATTTATGGTAAGATAGAAAATAAATATATAAATTAATTTATAGAGAGGAAATTTCTGATGAAGCTAATTATAACTGCAGGAGGAACCACTGAAAGAATTGACGATGTGCGTTCCATTACTAATACATCGACTGGTAGACTAGGAAATGCTATCGGTACTACGATTTTAAAAAATTATGGAGAAAATATAGAAACGTTATATTATTTACATGGACTTCGTGCAGTTCCTCCAATTGGTGATAATGTGGTACCCATTCCAATCGGTGGTGTAGCGGATCTTGAAAAAAATTTAAAAAAGCTTCTTGAAACAGAAACCATTGACGGTGTAATCCATTCCATGGCAGTAAGTGATTATACAGTGAAAGAAGTAACGACGACAGAATCATTCAGAGAAGGAAAAACATTAGATAGCAGTAAAAAAATAAGCTCGGATATTGAAGACCTTGTTATTGTAATGAAAAAAACACCAAAAGTTATTAATTCTATAAAAAAATGGAGCCCGAATACGATTTTAATTGGGTTTAAGCTTCTAAGTGAGGTGACGAGAGAGGAATTGATTGATGTAGGTCATCATTTACTTAAGAAAAATGAATGTACATTTGTTTTGGCAAATGATTTAAAAGAAATAAATGCAAATGGACATGCCGGTTATTTGATTCATGAAGATAAAAGTTATGATTCTATGACAACAAGAGAAGAAATTGCAGAAACAATCAGCATACGATTGCTTGAAGAATTGAAAAAAAATAAAGAAGAATCGTAAAGGGGGGAGAATAATGAAGCATGTACTTTTAGGAGTTACGGGAAGTATTGCTGCGTATAAGGCTGCGGATATTGCTAACCAGTTAACAAAATATGGGTACAGTGTAGACGTAATTATGACGGAAAGTGCAATGAAGTTTATTACTCCATTGACGTTTCAATCATTGACGAAAAGAAAGGTTTACACTGACATGTTCGAAGAAATTGTGCCGAGTGAAATTAAGCACATTTCTCTTGCAAAAAAAGCTGATGTATGCATTATTGCACCTGCAACGGCAAATATGATTGGGAAACTTGCAGGGGGCATTGCCGATGATTTTCTTTCTACCGTAATTATGGCAGTGAAGGACAAGCCGATTTTTCTTGCTCCTGCTATGAATACGAATATGTATGAGAATCCGATTGTACAGGATAACATTCAGAAGCTGCAACGGTTTGGTTACGAATTTATTGAACCAAAGGAAGCGCTTTTGGCTTGCGGCGATTTAGGAAAAGGTGCTATGGCGGACGTAAGCACTATTGTAGAAGCTGTAAAAAACGAGATTTCTGAAAAATAAAAGAAAAAATCTTGCAAAGAATGATTCATTCGATGCAAGATTTTTTATCGATTTCCTACCTTTTATAAAAACATTTAATTATTAGAAACTGGTTTTACTTTAACACCGGTGATATTACATACTTCACTTGCAGTCAATCCAAACCGAATCAGTTTTTCTGCCATTTCTTCTCTTAATTGTACGCTGGCTCTATCTGCACCCTGCTTAATACCTTGATACAATCCCATTTCGATACCATCTTTTAATCCTTGATCATATTCGGTATTCATTAAAAAGTTTTGACGTAAAAAATAGATTTTATCTTGCCCCACTATCCTTAAAGCAGCTTCTTGTTTTTCTTCACATAGATTTTTAAAATATTTAATCATACTCATTATTTTTATTCTCCTTTATATTCAATTTATATTTAATTAGATTTTTATTGTTATAAGAATTATCGTTTACAATATTACATCATTTAGATAAATCCTTCCCCCTCTGGATTGCCTTGGGAAACTGCGATAGGAATTACAATGATCTTTTTTAAAAACCAGTGCATATAAGCCTCCTTTCTACAATATAAAAGCTATGATCAATGATCACAGCCCGTTTTTCTGTAACACTTCTTGTTTTATACCCTAAAATCGCGTATTTACACCATAAAAAACTGTAGCTATAAAAAAATAGCTACAGTCCGTATTTACTGTTTATGGATTAAGCAGAAAGATTTTCTGCTATAACAACTACCGAATTTCCCGTCAGGTTGTTTTCTTTATTTTATGTAGGTCTTCTGGCTTATGAATCATTGTCTTTTTCCTCCTTCCCAAAGCGTATGCTTCAGTGGATAAACTGCAACTGCAGAATATGGAAAAGACTCCTCATATACAGCGGCGGGACCGCACAGGATTTACACCTGTTTCCCTCTTAGCCGATTTCAGTAACTGCTTCATCGGAACATAAAATAATTATTAAACTGTCAAATTTATACTATCAGTTTTTTCAAATTACGTCAAGACTGTTTTTTTACTCATAAAACCTCTGACATTTTTTTAAGAATTTCTTCATACTGTAAATTTCCTATATTACGAATAAACATAACTTTTTTTTCTTTGCAGCAAGCGACATTAACGATGCCCCCCGTTTGATAAAGGTAAACAGCATCCAACCCCGAACACTCTATTTTTTTAAGATCTTTTTTATTTATGGAAGTAAAATTATTTGCAGACAGTTCTTTGGCTAATGGTTCTGCGAATTCTTTAAAGGCAACCTCGTAATAATATATGCTCATAAAATTATCTTGATTTTTTTGCCATGCGTAATATTGATTTGGGGCAAGTATTGTATGCTTTACCTCCGCATAATGATCTTCATTTACGGTACTGTATTTTATATCGTCAAGGAGCACAATCGGCATTTCTTTTTGTAGCTCACTAATAGAAAACTGCTCCGCATCAGAATAGATGCTTTTTATTAATAAAATAACAGATATAAGACAGACTGCTATTATAAAGTTTTGTAAGATATTTGATTTTTTTGAGCGTTTACAGAAAAAATAGTTTTCCTGCTTTAAAAAACTTTTTTTAGTCAGTATGATTGCTTTGTACTCTCTTATGGCATCAATTGCCGTAGCAATAAAAATGAGCCCGATTAAAATATACCATATTGTCGAAATCTCCATAATGGTTTGTAATAAATTATCTCGATTAATAATTAGTTTTAAGGCAATCGGAATGATTGCAATTAAAGTAACGGAAACCCGTTTTAACATTTGTATAGCTATCCATTTTTTCACAAACAGCATTGTTGCTTCATTTAATCTTGGTGTAATATGGGCATAGTTTCCTTGAATATAAAATATGTAATATTCATTACAGCTTCCTACAAAAGTAAAGCCTTGCTGCTCAATTTGTTTTATTTGCTTTACTGCATTTTTTTCATTTAAAATAAGAATTTTATAATTAATATGTGCAGGAGAACCTTCTTGAAAATAAGCTGTCGTTTCATCAAAAGACTTAAGGAGAAGTCCTTTTTCTGCTTGATCATTCAACCATAATTCATTTTCATGCAGTAGATAGATCTTAGAAACCCATTTTTTTTGCTTTTTTTCTTGCTCAATCATAGTAATCTCTCCAAATTCAAAAATAAATAATATAAAAAGTATATATAAATAATATTTATGCAAAGAAACTGCGATAAATAAAAAACGCTAGTTATTATTCTTATGGAATATCAACTAGCGTTTTTTTG
>JAYFPL010000190.1:0-9321 GCA_034927775.1 Anaerovorax sp.
TAAGTCCACATCAAATCCTGATAGATATCCGGAATACCCACAAGCTTTTCTCTGGTATCCATTAGCCCATCTTCGCCTGAAAATACACGTAAAATATTTAGAATTGTTGTAATCACTGCATCTAGTCCGTTTACTCCAAATGTGATATTTCTATCTATAAAAATAAGAAAAAAGCCTGTTGCAACACCAACTAATAAACCGTGTAGTGGAGCAATCACCATTCTTTTTCTCATTTGTTTACTGCTGCATACTCCAATTAGAAACCATAACACACCGATAGCAGTTGCTATAATCGACCCAATTATACAAAACCACATACGACCATCCATACATTATTCCTCCGCAATCATTACACTTATAAGTTTTTATTAATCTATTTCGTCAAATCCAAACTCAATTTAACTCATACCAAAATATAACATCTACTTTCACGTGTAAGTATGTTATCGCACTATTCCCCTAGTGTCAATATAAAAAAACAAAGGGTTAAGAATATTCTTCCTAACCCTTTGTTTATAAAAACTCATTATACTCTCAATTGACAATTAAGGGCAGTCCTTTCGAACTGCCCTATTTGAAAATAGAAAGCTAATTTAATAAACTTTTTTACTGTCTATAAGTTTCAGTTTATTATCGAATTACCTTATTGACTATACTTTGAACTGTTTCAAATTCTTCCTTGGTATAATTCGTATCATTCTTGCGTTCAATTCCTAAATCAGTAATTACAAAATAATGATCTGGAACAATTCCAGCTTCTTTAAATGCATCCATTCCGCAAGCTCTCTGACAGCCATCAATCAGAATCCATTCTTTTGCATTCTTAGCTTCTTCTTTTACCATCTTAGAATCCTGTTCCAATTCATCTGTTAATTTAACAAAACGAACACCATCTTTTTCCCCTATCTTTTCAGCCAACTCAGATGCTAATAATGAAACATTGGAATCTCCGGGACAGGCAGAAATACAAATTTTCTTATCCAAAATTTTGCTCATAACTCAAACTCCTAATATATATTCAGGCATGAAAATTAATGTACTCAAATTGATCATTCATATTTAGTTTACACGCATTCCATTTTTCTTATCGGTTCCTACAAAAGCAAAACCGACGGAATGCCAGAACAATGCATCTTCTTCATTTGGATTCATCATTAAGCTTTCTTCCTTGCAATAATCATTAATTACGAATTCCATAAAGTGCTTTCCAATGCCGCCTCTGCGGTAACTTTGAGCAATGACAAAATCACCTACAAAGTATTTAGCATTGATCTCAATTCCATAAACTCTGGAAACACTCTTCTGGTACTCTTTATCATCCAAATTATGAAGAACTGCATAACCAACCGGAATTTCCGAATCATCATCTTTTTCTACCACCAATAATATGGTAGTATCATCTGTTAAAGGCTGATAACGCAATGTATCAAATCCACTGGCACGCTTAATCATTGAACTTTTACGCATCTCCAGGTATTCAGCTTCATCTTTCTTTTCATAAATTTTTACATAAAAATTTCCGTCTACTTTTACTTCTTTCATTTTTTTCCTCCTATTTTACAGTAAATACTATATTAGTATCCTTTTATTTATCAACAAATCCTTTCAGATTTATGATTCAAACAAGCTTTCGGCAAATTCCTTAGGATCAAATTCCTTTAAATCCTCCATACCTTCACCGACTCCGATAAATTTAACCGGCATATTATACTCATCCGAAATAGTAATTACAATACCACCCTTCGCTGTACCATCAAGTTTCGTTAATACAATTCCTGTGATATCTGCAATTTGCCCAAACTCTTTTGCCTGTGATACCGCATTTTTACCTGTTGCAGCATCTAAAACAAGTAAGGTTTCTCTATCTGCTTGTGGAAATTCTCTTTCAATTACTTTATACATCTTTTCTAATTCTGCCATTAAGTTTTTTTTCGTTTGAAGTCTTCCTGCTGTGTCACAAATTAAGACATCAATATTTTTTGCCTTTGCCGATTGAATGGCATCAAAAATAACTGCAGAAGGATCAGCACCCTCTTGGTGCTTAATGATATTAACTCCAAGACGGCCGCCCCAAACCTCAAGCTGCTCACTTGCTGCCGCACGAAATGTATCAGCAGCAGCGATTAATACGGATTTCCCTTGCTTTTGAAATTTATATGTCATTTTCGCAATGGAAGTCGTTTTCCCTACACCATTGACTCCAATCATTAATAAAACCAAAGGTGTCTTGCTGGAGATTTTATGTGCTTCTTGTTTATCGATCAGATTTTCCACAATCTTCTTTATCTGTGCCTTTACACCATCAGCATTACTAATTCTTAAGCTTTTAATATCGCTGCGAAGCTGCTCAATAATTTTATTTGTCGTCTCCATTCCAATATCGGAAGTAATCAATACTTCTTCCAAATCATCAAGCATTTCTTCGTCAATTTCCGGTCGCATGAATATAACATCTTCAATTTTCTCCTGCAATCGTCCGAAAAATGATTTTTTAATTCCAAATGCCATTACTTATTCTCCCTTAAATATATCCCAACTATAACTCAAAACGGTCTCCAAGCCGTAAAGATATCACCTTTGATACTCCCTGTTCCGGCATAGTTACACCATATAATACATCTGCAAATTCCATTGTTGCTTTTTGGTGCGTTACCAATGCAAATTGAATTTCATGAAAGTTTCTTAAATAATTAGCAAAACGATCAATGTTTGCTTCATCCAAAGCAGCTTCAACCTCATCTAAAATGCAAAAAGGCGTCGGCTTTGCCTTCAAAACGGCAAACATCAAAGCAATTGCAGTCATTGTTTTTTCACCACCCGACATGAGGTTGATGTTTTGGAGCTTTTTGCCCGGTGGCTGTGCAACAATTTCAATGCCACACTCCAAAGGCTTTGTCTCATCCTCTAAACGGAGTTCAGCAGTACCGCCACCAAAAAGTTCCTGAAACGCCTTTTCAAAGTTAGCAACAATCTTATCAAAGCTTTCCTTAAAATTACTTCGAATGGTTTTATCCATATCCATTATAATTTGTTTTAATGCATTCATTGCTTCCAACAGATCAGAACGTTGCTCTGTTAAAAATTCATACCTTTCTTTCACAGATTCATATTCTTTAATGGAACCAATATTTACTTCTCCAAGTGCCTTCATACGACTTTTAATGTCACGACTTTCCTTTAAAGCCGCATTCATAACAAATTCCTTTTTAGAAAACTCCATCGCTTGAATATAGGATATCTCAAAATCTTCCCAAAGCTTATTTTTAAAAGAATCTACCTGTGTTTCATTTTTTGTTAACTTTAATTCCAAATCGTGTTTAGTTGTTTGTCCATGAAGTAGTAACTCTTCAATAGATCCCTTTTTCTTTTCTGTTTCTGCCAAGTAATGAACAATCAAGGACTTTTCTTCTTGGATCTTTTTCAGGAGCTCCTCTAATTTATATTTCTCTTCTTCTTTCTCAGAAACAGCAGATTTTAAATCAGTTCCTCCTTGCTTTAAAAGCTTCTTCTGCTCCTCGATAGTTTGAATCGTTTCTTCTTTCACTCTTTTTTCTTGCATTAAATCTTCTAAGTATTCTTCAATTCTTTGATTCATCTGTATAAAACTATTACATTCATTTTGTAAAGAGCCTACTTCTAAGCGGAGTTTCGTTATTTCTTCTTGGGATTCTTGAAGCACTTGTTGTTTATTTTTTAAATCTTCCGTTTGTTCTTCAACAAGACGTTCCAATGCTTCTTTTTCTTGTTCTGCAGTTTTTACTGTTTCACTTAATTCTTCTATCATTGATTGGGCAGATTTTTCTTCGTTTGCAATATGCTCCAGTTCTTTCTGCCATCGATTTTCACTATTTTCAACTTCACTAATCTGCAAAGAGACGTGCTTCAACTCATTCTCAGAGCGCATGCACACCAGCTCAGTCTCCCTATAAGCGGTTTCTTGTTCTTCCAGATTCTCTTTTAATTGCTTAATACGCCCATGTAATTCAGATAGTAATGCTTCACCCTTCAATCGCTTTTGTTCCATTTGGAACAAAGCATCCTTCAGCTTTGTAATTTCTGCTTTTCGTTCTAAAAGGTTAGAAGTATTATTTCGATGGATGCCCCCTGTAATGGCACCACTGGCATTGATTACTTCACCTTCCAATGTGACAAAGCGAAATCCTCCTGAAATACTTTTTGATAATGCAACGGCATGTTTTAATTCATCTACTATAATAACCCTTCCAAGAAGGTATTCCATAATCACTTTATACTTTGGATCAAATTCAATGCAATCAACCGCAAATCCTTTAAATCCTATTTCACCCATCAATCGATTGTCTCTTACAATTTTCCCGATACTTATGCTGGAAAGTGGCAAAAAGGTTAATCGGCCGGCTTTATTTTTCTTTAAAGCAGCTACTGCAGCCTGTGCACTTTTATCATCTTCGCAGACAATGTTTTGCATTGCTGCACCTAAAGCGGTTTCAATTGCTGTTTCAAATCCAAACGGTACCTGGATTAAATCAGCAATGACACCATGTATTCCTGTGAGTTCTTTGGAACGCATAACAAAACGTACCCCATGATTATAACCATCGTACGATTGTTCCATTTCTTCCATCATTTTTTGACGAGTCATTGTTTGTCCAATGGAAATTCTTAAATCCTCCATTTGTTTTCTAACCGACTTTTCTTGTTCCAAATCTTGCTCGTATTGATGCTTCGTTTCTCTCATTTCTTCTTGTATCTGCTTCAAACGAGCTGTTGCAGAATCATTTTCTTCCTGCACTTTCTCAAACGCCTGCTTCATACCACGATTTGAAACACGTGAGGCTTCTTTTTCTAAATTTAATTGTTCTTTACGACTCTGCAATGTACCGAGTAAACTCAATAAACTTTTGGATTCCGCCTTTTTACTGCTCATTATAGAATGTAATTCATAAATGCGATTTTTTTGAGTTTCTGTGGATGATTGATAAGCAAGTACCTCTGAAGAAAGGGTTTCAAAAGACTGCGTTTTTTTATGTAACGTTTCTTTCTGTCGTAACCATTCTTCCGTTAATTCCTTATGCTTTTCATCGAATCCTTTCCAATTGTTCTTTTCTTTTTCTGCCTTTTTATCGAGTGCATCAATTTCTTCTTTTAAACGCTCGGCGTCTTTCTCCATTACCGATAATTTTTCTTCACTTAATTGACTCTGATTGACTAAAGAATTGATTTCCTCGATTTTTTTCAAAAGCAAATCTCTCGTTTCCAATCCTTGAGAATCTAACTGTTCATTTCGAGCTCGATTTTCAGTGAGATCTGTTTCTACAACTTTTTTTTGCTCTTTATAATCTTCGATCTGACTGTTTAACTCTGATAAATCATCTTTCAGATATTCATTTTTTAATTCAATTGATTCAATGTTTTTTAATGTAATATTAATCTCAATTTCTTTATATTTATCACGCAGAACTAAATATTCAGAGGCTTTCTCGCTGTCCTCTTTAAGTCCGTCAATACGGCTTTCAATCTCTCCGACAATATCATTAACACGATCTAAATTGCTTTGTGAAGATTCCAGCTTACGCTCTGCTTCTGCTTTTTTACTGCGATACTTAACAATACCTGCGGCTTCTTCAAAAATTTCTCTGCGGCTTTCCGGTTTATTACTTACAATTTCAGAAATTTTACCTTGTCCAATGAGTGAATATCCATCCACTCCGATTCCGGTATCCATAATGAGTTCTCGAATATCACGTAAACGACATGGATTATTATTGATGGAATATGCGCTTTCACCAGAGCGATACATTCTTCTTGTTATCGCAACCTCTGCGTAATCAATGGGCAAAACACCTGTACTATTATCAATTACAAGAGTCACCTCTGCCATCCCTCTGGATTTACGATTTGCAGTTCCAGCAAATATAACTTCTTCCATCTTACCGCCACGAAGCATTTTAGGACTTTGTTCACCCAGTACCCATCGAATGGCATCAGAAATATTACTCTTTCCGCTTCCATTTGGTCCTACAATACATGTAATCCCTTCATGAAACTCGATGCTTACTGGGTCAGCAAAGGATTTAAAACCGTGTAGATCAATTCGTTTAAAATACAAAAATTACCACCCCATTTTTTCTATTGCCGCTTTTGCAGCATGCTGTTCCGCCTCTTTTTTGCTTCGTCCTTGACCATTCCCGATGATTTTTTTATTCGCAGTTAGTCGAACATAAAAAGTTTTATCATGGTCTGGGCCTTCTTCTTTCTCAACTTCATAATGAATGGCAACTTCCCCATTTACCTGCAATCTTTCTTGAAGTTCTGTTTTATAATCAGAATACAGCTTCCCAGCTAAAGCATCTTCTATCGTATCTTTAAGCACTCGTAAAATAAAATCGACGGATACATCCCATCCTCCATCAAGATAAACAGCACCAATTACGGCTTCCATTGCATCTGCTAAAATGGATGTACGATTTCTGCCCCCACTATTTTCCTCACCTTTTCCTAAATATAAATGTGTACCTATCTCTAACCGAGTTGCACATTCCATTAACGATCGCTCACACACAACCAATGAACGTAACTTCGTTAATTGCCCTTCCTCCACATCACTTAAACGGTGATACAAATAGTCACTGATAACTGCATCCAAAATCGCATCACCTAGAAATTCAAGGCGCTCATTGTTGTCACTATAAGCCTGTTTGCTTTCATTGATGTAAGAACTATGAGTCAATGCATTTTTTAAGATGGTCAGGTCTTTAAAGGTATATCCGATTATTTTTGAAAAATCAAATTCACTCACTTTGCGTTATTTCCTCCAACTCAAGTACTGAATCCTGAATGACCTCTATAACTCTATTCTCTACATAAGGAATGCCTTTAATGATAGCATTTTTTACCGCATTCGCATTGGATGAACCATGAATTTTAAGCAAAACACCTTTTACGCCTAAAATAGGAGCTCCGCCATATTCAGAATAATCAAATTCCTGTTTCATTTCTTTTAGTCTATTTGATAGAAGCAATGCTCCAATTTTTGAGCGTAATCCTTGCGTAAACTTTTTCTTAATTAATTGCAAAATACTCCAAGCCAAACCTTCGGTTAGTTTTAAAATTACATTCCCTACAAATCCATCACAGACAATGACATCACAGACACCATTTGGAACCTGTCTTGCTTCTACATTGCCGATGAAGTTTAAGCGACTCTTTGACAAAAGCTCATGTGCTCCTTTTAATACCGTTGTTCCCTTTGATTCCTCAGTTCCAATATTAACAAGACCTACTTTTGGTTTTTGAATCCCAAAAACTCGCTCCATATAAATACTTCCCATTGTTGCAAATTCAAGTAAATTGGTTGGTTTACATTCTGCATTGGCTCCAGAATCTACCATTAAAGACATCCCTTTTCCCAGGATTGGATAAGTTGTTGCAATAGCTGGTCGGTCGATTCCAGGAATTCTGCCCAAAATAAAAAGACCTCCCGCCATAATCGCACCGGAATTTCCTGCGGATATCAATAAATCCGCTTCCCCGTTTTTCACCATATTCAATCCTCTTACAAGCGATGAATCGGTCTTGGTTCGAACCGCCTTTACGGGTGCATCCTCCATTGTAATCACATCCGATGCATGTACCACTTTGATTTGTTCTTTACGGTAGGTATATTTATCTAATTCATTTTGTATCTCATCTTCACGTCCAATAATATATATTTCGTGTTCTATTTTTTTGCTGGCCTCTACACAACCTTTTACAATTTCTAAAGGTGCATGATCGCCGCCCATTCCATCAATGGCAATTCTCATTTACTTCTTCTCCTTTTCATTCAGGAAATTGTATGCTACTCTCTCAACTATAAAATATATCACAAAGCCATGTTAATTGCAATTTTCTATAAGAAAAATTGGTGTCACTTCCTTCTAATAAAAAAACAGCTTCCGTTTTTACGGAAGCTGCAGAATAACTTTATTTATGTATTATGCCTCAATTTTAAGAATTGAAACTTCATAAGCAATTTTTATGGTTACATTGCCCTCTTCATCCTTTTTACGATATTCACGGCTCTGAATTCGTCCGGTAATACTAAGCTTGCTTCCAACTTCCAGTTTGCTTGTATATCCCGCATTTCTCCCCCACGCAATGCAAGGTATATAATCTGACTTGTTATACATACGATTTACAGCAAGCATAATGTCACAAATTTCTCTCCCCAACGGAGATACTCTGCCTACTGGTACCTTACATACAAATCCTTCAAGAAAAACTCGATTTTCATCCTCTAAATTTTCTTCATCAATATGAAATTCTCTTGCAAAAACAACAACATTTAAACGATTTCTTCCTTCTGTGGCCTCGTTATAAGTACGTATCTGACCAAAAATATGTGCTCTTTGTCCTACTGAAAATGGAGTTTTCCAAATTAAACGTTCCGATACAATAATTTGTATCTCATCTTGATAGCCACTTTTTCGTTCCACTCCCAACGTAAAACAGTAGAACAATTCCCCATAAGATTTATGGCTAAATACTGCATCGCTTAAAATTGTACCCAATAATTCCACACTATTTGTCTCAAAGCCGTTTTCCACTTTTCTTCCCCCTTGTCATTTTTTTATTCCGTAACCAACGGTTTGCTTTCCTCTTCATCACTCTTAACCTTTCCCTTTTGATCAAGAACCTGTTTGCCTGCATGGTTAATGTGATATCCTTTTTGATAGATAATTTCTCCTACAGGAACAATCTTGTAACCATCTTCCTGCAATTTATCTAAAATAATCGGTAAATATTCCTCAACATGCTCTGCATTGTTGTGAAACAACACAATAGACCCCGGCTTTACATTACGAATCACTCGCTCTACAATCTGATTTGCGCTGATATTCTTCCAATCCAAACTATCAACATCCCATTGAATGACGCAATAGCCCTCTTCTTCACAGGTTTCTATCACCTTGTTGTTATAGGAGCCAAAAGGAGGACGAAAAAGTACTGGTTTTTTTCCCGTAATTTTTTCTACTTTAGCCGACATATCAGAAAGTTCCTGCTTTATTTGCTCCTCAGAAAGTTTTGCCATATCCGGATGTGAAGATGAATGGTTACCAATCTCATGTCCATTTTTAGAAATCTCCAATACATCTTCCGGGTATTTGTCAATCCAAAGACTAACTAAAAAAAACGTCGTTTTAACTTGATACTCATTTAATATGTCTAAGATTGGCTTCGTATGCTCATTCCCCCAAGAGGCATCAAAACTAATTGCCACCTTTTTTTCTGAGGTTTCAACAGAATAAATCGGTAATTGCCGGTCTACTCCAATCGCAACCGGAAAATGAAAAACATAAA
>JAYFPL010000177.1:0-11662 GCA_034927775.1 Anaerovorax sp.
GATAATCGTCTGTTCATCTGTATCAACACCAAAAACTTCGGTATACCCTTTTTCTTTGAGCGCCAAGGCAAAAGAACCTCCTATGACGCCCAATCCTACAATGGCTATTTTCATAACTGTACCTCTTTCACATAGGAACCTAAAAGTCGGAAATCATAACCGCCCTTTTCAATGGTTTCAAGTGCCCGTTTTACATTTTCACCTTGTAAATCACCCTCAAAATCCAAGTACAGGCAATATTGAAAGGCATGTTCTTTTAATGGCCGGGATTCAATCTTTACTAAATTTACATTATTTTTTGCAAATGCTCCTAATAATTCATAAAGAAAGCCAGCTCGATTTTCCAAGGAAAGCACTGCACTGAATTTATTACTGAAAGTGTTTCTTTCCAGATGTCTACCTACAATTACAAAACGAGTCGTATTATTTTCTTGATTATGAATGTTTTTCTCTAAAATAGTAAGGTTGTATACTTTTGCCGCACGTTCACTTGCAATTGCTGCTTTTACTTTTGATTGACTCTCTTTTACTAACTTAGCACTGACTGCTGTGTTATGAAAAGGGATTAACTTCCAATTTGAAAAACGATTTAAGAAATTACTGCACTGCTCTAAGCCTTGAATATGAGAATAAACTTCCTTAATTTCAGAAAGCTTTGTTCCGGAAAATCCAATCAGATGATGTTTAATGGAGCAATACGTTTCTCCGACAATATAACAATCATATTGTTTTAAAAGGTCATACGTCGCGGAAATGGCGCCGGTAGAAGAATTTTCAATTGGAAGTACACCATATGCAATCTTTCCTTCGCGTAATGCAATAAATACATCTTCGAATTCCGGATATTCCTGCCTCTTTTGGTATTCTCCGAAATATCGAATGAGTGCTTCCTCTGAAAAAGAGCCAATGGTTCCTTGAAATCCGACTACTTTATTTTCCAATTCCATCTGTGTCTCTCCTTTTCATGCATTCATATATTCCAATGGCACATACAGCTTCAATAACAGGTAAGGCTCTTTGCACGATGCAAGCATCATGTCTTCCAGAAATAGAAAGGGTTGTATTTTGCTGTGTTTTTATATTAATCGTGGCTTGTTCTTTGGAAATGGAAGGTGTCGGTTTTATTACAGATCGAAATACAATCGGCATTCCGTTCGTAATTCCACCTAGTATTCCCCCGTTATAATTGGTCTTAGCTTTAACCTGATCTCCTTCGTAATAATAACTATCGTTACATTCGGAACCTTTTTTCTCTGCCATCTCAAATCCAAGACCAAATTCAACTCCTTTTATAGCGGGTATGGAAAACAATAGATGTGCAAGTGTTGATTCCACCGAATCAAAAAACGGATCACCGATTCCTGCCGGTAAACCAATGGCAGCACATTCTACAATACCGCCTACAGAATCTCCTTCGGATTTTACAGAAAGAATTTCTTCCTGCATGCATACGACTTTGTTTTGATCCAGTACAGGAAAGGTTTCTTTCGTTAAATCAGAAAGCATTTCCCGGGTGATACTTCCCAAATTAAAGGAAATATCTCGAACATTTCCGATTTGTTTTATGTGAGCTCCGATGTAAATTCCTTTTTCTTTTAAAATTTGTTTGCATATAGCACCACAGAAAACCAGCGGTGCAGTAAGCCTTCCGGAAAAATGGCCTCCACCTCGATAGTCGTTAGCTCCTTGATATCGGATAAATCCGGGATAATCTCCATGACCCGGACGCATAACTTGTTCCATGAGAGAATAATCAGAAGAATGATTGTCTTTATTTGTAATGAAACAGCATAATGGAGTACCTGTTGTTTTTCCTTTAAAAATACCACTTAAGATTTGTGGTAAATCCTGTTCATTTCTAGTTGTAGAAAAATTATCTTTTCCGGGAGCACGACGCTGCATTTCCCGGTTGATTTCTTCAATATCAATGGCAAATCCTGAAGGAAGGCCGTTGATTACCATTCCGATACCATTTCCGTGTGATTCTCCGAAAATGGACAGTTCTAATTGCTTACCCCATACTCCACTCACTTGCAATTCCTCCTAACTGTAAATAGTCTTTAAAAAAGTCCGGAGAGGATTTTGAAACACATTCGTAATCCTGTAATATAATTGGATTTTTACATACCGTAGCTGCAATGGAAAGCATCATGGCAATACGGTGGTCTTTATGACTCCACACTTCAGTGCCTCCCCGTAGTTGGGCAACGCCTTCGATGTAAAAACCATCTGCGAGCTCTTTAATATTTGCACCTAACTTATTTAGCTCTTGAGTTACGGCGGAAATTCGGTCACATTCTTTTAGGCGTAGTCTTTGAGCATGAATAATTTGTGTTTTTTTACCTTCTTGTAATGCTGCTGCCAATGCAATTACTGGTATAATGTCAGGACATTGAGAGCCGTCAATGGTAATAAGGCTGCTCGTATTCTGTTCTTTTATTTTACTTAATAATTCCAAAGCTGCTTTATCACCTTGCAAAGAATCTCTTTTTAAATTAGCAATCCTTATATTTGAACCTAAAGTATTTGCACAAAGGAAAAATGCAGCCTGTGAATAATCCCCTTCAATTTCAAAGTTTTGATTTTGATAAGATTGATTTCCTTTTATGTAATAAACTTGATTCTCTTTTTTTTCAACCTTTACTCCAAATTCATCCATTACAGATCGTGTTAAATCTAAATATCCTTTTGATTCTAATGGGGTTGTAATGGTCAATGTAGAATCACCGCTTAAAAGTGGAAGTGCAAAAAAAAGACCGCTGATAAATTGTGAGCTTATATCTCCGGAAATTGAATAATTTCCGGAAACCAATTTTCCGTTAATTCTAAAATCAAGAGAAACATTGCTGCATTCTTCATATTGAATTTTGCATTGATCGAAGATTGGATAAAATGGAGTCAATGGTCGTTTTCCTAAATTGCCTCGCCCCAGAAAGCGACCACCATTTCCTAAAACAAGAGAAATGGGTATTAAAAATCGTAGCGTTGAACCGGATTCGTTACAATCAATAACGACTTCTCCACCTTCTCGAAGTGTCTGCATACCTTTACTGGTCGCAATTAAATCATCCGACAAGTTCAATCCTAGAAATTTATTTGTATTGCTTAAAGCACTGCAGATAACTGCTCTATGTGCAATGCTTTTAGAGGGTGGTACTTTTACTTCTCCCATTAATTTTGACGGATGCAGTTTTACATTTCCCATAGAGTCCTCCCTTTTTTATATAGAAAGCTTTCACCGATTCTTTTTAATAAAACAACGTTTAGTTCATCACCGAACTGTTTTTTATCATGAATCACAGCAGATTTGATCGTTTCCATAGAAAAAGAAGGTAATTCAAACGGCAAACCATGAGCGATCAATACTTTTTTTATTTTTTCGGCTGTCCCTTGTTCTGTTAAACCCAAGTGTTCGCTTTTTACGGTAATCTGATACATTCCGATGGCAACAGCTTCGCCGTGTGTTGGTCCCTCGTAGTGATGCATAAGCTCTATTGCATGACCCAAGGTATGACCAAAATTTAATAGCATGCGGTTTCCGAAATCTCGTTCATCTTCTTCTACAAGCTGTCTTTTTAAATCACAGCAGCGGTAAATGATTTCTACAATATGCTGCATGATTTGATCTCGGCTGAAATTTTGTGAAAGCAGATTGAAGAATTCATAATCTTTAATGCATCCGTATTTTATTACTTCTGCCATACCGTCTTTAAAAAATTTATCCGGTAAAGTAGATAGAACCAAAGGGTCAATAAAAACAGCTTTTGGCTGATAAAAGTTTCCTATTAAGTTTTTGCCTTGCGGAAGATCAACGGCTACTTTTCCTCCTACAGAGCTATCTACTTGTGCGAGAAGTGAGGTCGGTATTTGTACAAATGGAATTCCGCGTAGATAGGTCGCTGCAGCAAAGCCTCCGATGTCTCCGACAACACCGCCTCCAAAAGCAATCAGCAAATCTTTTCTCGTCATTGAAAAATTTAAAAGTGCATCATAGATACGTTGAAGCTGAAATAATGACTTTGATGGTTCACCGGGCTCTTGTGAATAAATATTTACTTCGAATCCTTCTTCTTTGAGCGATGAAAGCAACGATTCACCATATTCTGTATTTACATGATGGTCGGTTAAGACAAATACTTTACGCCCTTGATAAATTTCTTTTAGTTCTTTCCCGATGGTTGATATAAGACCATTTTTAATTTGAATGCGATAACTGTTTTCTTTTAAGTTTACCAATAAATGCTTTTCCATAGAAAACCTCTTTTGTCTTCAGCAATTGTTTTATTTAACTTATAGTTCTCTTCCTACTACAGAAGCAATCGGACGAAGTTTTTCCATAATATCTCCGAACAATTTTGGTTTGATAGATTGTTGACCATCACAAAGTGCATTTGCCGGATCGTTATGAACTTCAATAAGCAGTCCGTCTGCGCCAACTGCAATTGCTGCTTTTGCTAAAGGTTCTACCATCCAGTATTTACCTGTTGCATGACTTGGATCAACTACAACCGGAAGATGGCTTAACTCTTTAATTGCTGGAATTGCACTGAGGTCTAATGTATTTCTTGTGTAGGATTCAAATGTACGAATGCCTCGTTCACATAAGATAATTTGTTCATTTCCTCCAGACATAATATATTCTGCAGACATCAGCCATTCTTCAACGGTTGCGGATAAGCCTCGTTTTAATAAAATCGGTTTGGACGTTTTTCCCAATTGCTTTAACAAGTCAAAATTCTGCATATTTCTTGCACCGACCTGAATGATATCTACTTCCCTTTCGAAAATATCCAAATCATTTGTAGACATAATTTCCGACACAATTGGCAATCCAGTTCTTTGACGTGCTTCCATCAGAAGCTCCAAGCCATCGTATTTTAATCCTTGGAATGCGTATGGCGAAGTTCTTGGTTTGAATGCACCGCCTCGAAGAAAGTGTGCACCGAGTTGCTTTACTTCATCTGCAATTTCACAAATTTGTTCTTCACTTTCTACAGAGCAAGGACCTGCAATGATGGCAAGCTTGTCCCCTCCAATTTTTTGTCCGCAAACATCAATGATAGTTGCTTCCGGATGGAATTTTTTATTTGCCTTTTTGAATGGTTCAGCTACATGCATGACTCGTGCAACGTTGCGATTTGCTTCCAGCTGAGAGCAATCAATTTTGCTGGTGTCACCAACCAAACCCAGTACACATACTTCTGTACCAACAATAGGACACACCTCAACTCCTTTGTCTTTAACAAAGATGGATAATTTATCAATTTCCTCTTGCAGTGTATTTGGCTTTAATACAATAATCATATCATTTCCCTCCATTTTCTGATTTTTTCTTTAAGTGTTACTAAATTGGCATATTAAAGTGATTTTTTCACATAGATTGGAACTCTGGGTTTTTCCTATTGTATAAAAAAAAGAGAACCCATCCGTTGAGTTCTCAAAATTTCCAAAATAGTTTGACTAATCGTTTTTGTTTTTATTTTGATGTTATAAGACTCATACGAATCGAAATATTTTACATGAAAAAATGTCAGCGCTAAAATAAAAGCCCCAAAAACTAAAATATGTAAAGCTATTAAATTTTGCTAACATTTGATGTTTCATTTCTATTTCCTCTCTTAATCTTTTACTTATAACTATGCTTATAATAAACCCCTAAAATCAAAATTGTCAACTGTTTTTTTTTGCTATTTTAGTAGTAATGGTTTTTTTATTGTCAAAAATAGTATATAGAAAAGACTAAAAGAGTAGTAAAACAATTAAAATTCCACCATAAAGTCCAAGACTTTGATACATTTTACCCTTTTTCTTTTTTTCTTCTTCCGCCTCTTTCATTTGCTCTTCCAAACGAGAAAAAAAACGTTCGAATGCACTTTGTTGGCCTTGTAGATCACTTTTTCCAAGCTCTTGTCCCAACTGCCGTAATATTTCCTTATCTTCTTTTTGCAAACTGCTGTCATTATAGATTGTAGATATAGAACCTTCCCAACATTCATAGAAACTATTTCCGCCTTCCCTTAAGCAATTGCAAACATTTGTGTAAAAAGAAGCAAGAAGCCCATTTTCTTCTTTAGCAAGACGCTCCAATAAAATCGGTAATGTTTCTCTTGCATATTGAATCTCAGTTTGCAGTAACTTAAATCCTCGGTGTATTTCTCGTAATTGACGATAACGGTAAGAAAATTCAAGTGATTTTACTTTGCCGGCTCCAAAACAGGAAGCAACGATTAAAACACACAAAAACAACTTCATGCAAGACTCCTTTCCCTAAATAAAATTGTATGATTTTTTTCATCCGTGATATTTCTTACAGTTCCAATTTTGGGCTGATTTCCCAGATATACAATTCTTTGAAAAATTCCACAATCCAATAAATTTTTTGCTGGAGATCGAAGCAAGTCTTCATAGCTGTTTCCGTGAATGGTTGTTAAAAGGCCCACACCTGCAGTGACTGCCGATCGAATGGCCTCGTAATCCTCTAGCTTTCCAATTTCATCCGTTGCGATGATATCTGGTGCCATAGATCGAATTAACATTATCATAGCCTTTTCCTTAGGACAAGCATCCAGAACATCCGTTCGCATCCCCAAGTCAAACGATGTTCCCAAATGGTCAAATCCGGCAATTTCGGAACGTTCGTCGCATACGCCAACTTTGAAGCCATGCGCACTCAGATTGCGGATCAAATCTCGGAGCATGGTTGTCTTTCCGCATTTCGGAGGAGAGAGCAAGATAGTATTATAAAAATATCCTTCCTGTGTCGTCAGATATGAATAATACGGTTCCGAAATTCCGATGATCTGTCGGCTTTTTCTTATATTTACTGAGGTAATGTTCGTTAAGGTATGGACTCTACCATTATCGATAACGGCTCTTCCGCAAAATCCTACACGATGTCCGCCTTCCATTGTAACGAATCCGTTTGCAAGATCTTGCTGATGTGCATAAATCGAGTGATTAAGTATGCAATTGCATACATTGTTAACGTATTCCTTATCGATTGTTGGCGCTGATTCTCCCTTTAACACATATTCTTTACTTCCAGAGTAGATTAAAATGGGATGTCCTACTTTAATACGTATTTCTTGCAGCTGTTCTTGTATTTCTGGTGAAAGACGCTGCAGCTCGATCGATAATTCCAACGGCAATTTTGCAAACAAACCAGTATTTTGTTTCATAAAAAAACCCCCTGTCCCATTTTTATTATATGCATGGATAACAGGGGGTTATGTGTCATATTCAATTATGCATGCTGAGTTTTTTGTTCAGTAATATTCATTTCTGATTTCTCATTTTCTTCAATCAACTCGGCTTCTTTTTCTTCGGATGAAATTTCTTGCGGTGTAATTATAATACGAACCTTATCAATACGACGATCTTTTACTGATTCTACTTTAAAAATACAACCATCAAAAGGAACTACTCTTTCTTCAGTTTCATCTTCATCTGGAATTTCACCTAACAAATCTATGACAAATCCACCGATGGTTTCGTGATTTTCAGATTCCAATTCCAAACCTAGTTCCTCACTCAAATCATCCAAATAATATTGTCCATCTACCATATAGGTGTTTTCTTCAATCAATTCCAGCTGTGGTTCGTCATCATCATATTCGTCATCGATGTTTCCCATAACCTCTTCTATGATATCTTCCATCGTAACAATACCGGCAAATCCACCGTATTCATCAATTAAAATTGCGATATGCATTTTAGAAATCTGCAATTCGCTGAATAATTCATTGATCTTTTTACTTTCCGGAACAAAGAATGGTTTTTGAAGAATCTTACGGATATCAACTTTTTCAAACCCATGTTTTCTTGCTTCAAGAATAAAATCCTTCATGTAAAGGATACCAATAATATCATCACTATCTTTGTTATAAACCGGAATTCTAGAATAGCGTTCTTCTAAAAGTTCATCAATGTATTCGGATAAATCATCGTTTATGTCAATTGAAAATACATCCGTTCTCGGTGTCATGATTTCATAGGCTAATTTATCATCAAATTCAAAAATACTATTGATCATTTCACGTCCGGTTTCATTAATTTGTCCGGACTCTTGGCCAACTTCAAGTAAAGATCGAATCTCTTCTTCCGAATATTCATCTGCCTGATCATGCTGATCTTTTCCGGTAATTTTTAATAGAAAAGAAACCGAAATGGATAATAATTTTACAAATGGTGATGCAATTTTTGAAATAAATAATATCGGTTTAACAGCAAATAGAGCCATTTTTTCTGCATTTTGCAGTGCAAGTCTCTTTGGAAATAATTCTCCAAATACCAGAGTAAAATAACTTAAAACTAAGGTTACCAAAACAACTGCAATTTGAGTCTCATAAGGAATACCAAACTGATGCAGGAAGGCACCGATATCATCGGCCATTGATGTAGCGGCGGATGCACTGGATAAAAAACCTGCCAGTGTTATCGCTACCTGTATCGTCGATAAAAATTTATTGGGTTCTTCAATCAATCGTTGAAGCAAAATCGCTCTCTTATTTCCTTGATTTGCAAGTAGTTTAATCTTATTTTTATTCAGTGATACAAATGCCATTTCTGCCGAGGCGAAAAAAGCATTAATCAGTATCAATAATGCTAAAAATAATAGTTGAAATGCCAGTGGCATACTGGGGTCTGGACTAGAGTCCATCATTTTTAAATTCCTCCTAATTTAATGAAATCCTATTATATGTTTTCTATCAAAACTTAGTATATTATACCATAAATTTAATGAAAATTCAATCTTATTCTTTTCTTTTTCGTATCATGAACTTTTCTGATACCGGTTTGGAAACTTTAATTTTCAATATTTGTTGGGCATGAGGTGCTTCTGTAATCGCATCTCCTTCTTCATTCAGCATGATTTCTATTTTTTGATTAAAATAATCACTGTTAGGGCCAAAAATTTCCACTTCATCACCCACGGTTATCTTATTTCTCTGTTCAACAGTAGCAAAGCCAGTGCTTTCATCATAATCATGTACAATTCCTAAGAATACATATTCTCTATAATAGGCACTGCTTTCATAATTTTGATCTTCATTGGTCGGTCTTCGATAATAAAAACCCGTGGTAAAATGTCGATTGCTAACCTTTTTTAATTCTTCCATCCATTCAGATTGAAAAGAATAGTTTTCTTTCTTTTCATAATATGCATCAATGGCTTTTCGGTAAGCACCTACAACGGTTGCTACATAAAAAATACTCTTCATACGGCCTTCTATTTTAAGTGATGCAAGTCCAGATTCAATTAAATCCGGTATGTGTTCAATCATGCATAAATCTCTGGAGTTAAAGATATAGGTACCTCGTGCATCTTCTTCAACCGGATAATATTCTCCGGGTCTTTTTTCTTCAACCAAGCTATATTTCCAGCGACACGGATGTGCACACATTCCTCTGTTTGCATCACGTTCAATCATAAAGTTACTTAAAAGACATCGACCGGAATAAGAAATACACATTGCACCTTGAACAAAGGCTTCTAATTCCATATCTTCCGGTAAATTTTCTTTTAAACCCTTTATTTCGTCAAAGGATAGTTCTCGAGCTAAAACAATACGTTTCACTCCTTGCTGATACCAAAATGCAGCGGTTCTGTAATTCGTTGTGTTTGCTTGTGTGCTTAAATGAATTTCAGCATTAGGAATCACTTCCCGTATTAATTGAATCACTCCAGCATCCGAAGCAATAAAAGCATCGAGAGGAATCTCTTTTATTTGAGTAAGGTAGTTTTTCATCAATTCAATGTCATCATTATGCGCAAACACATTCATGGTAAGAAATACTTTTTTTCCACGTTCATGGGCATATGCTACACCTTCTTGCATATCCTCTAGACTGAAGTTTTTTGCACCTGCACGAAGTCCAAATAACTCTCCTGCCATGTAGACGGCATCTGCACCATAATCGATCGCAATTTTCAATTTTTCTAAATCTCCAGCTGGAGCCAACAATTCAATTTTTTTCATGATTCCCTCACTTCTATTCATGGATTAAGCTAATGGCAACACCATCACCAACTGCCAATACACAAGTATCAACCTTTTGCAAATTTGTAATGTTATTAAGGTATTCACGCATACGCCGAATAATGGTCTTGTTTCTTCGGTCTAATACAAAATCATCAGAAGCAGTCATTCCTTTAAACAAAACATTGTCTGACACAATAAGAGCATCTTTGCTCCAAAGTGGTTCGCATGCATCCCAAAATGCTTGATATTGCGCTTTTGCCGCGTCAATAAAGATGAAATCATAAGGTTCTATTTGCCCTTGGTTTAATTGTTCTTCTAGAAAAGTAAGGCTTTCTTTTGCATCTCCTTGTATTACTTGAATTCGATCGGAAAAACCAGCACTTTCAATATTTTTTCTTGCTATATCAGTACTATCTTCTGACAATTCTAAAGTAGTTATCATAGCTTCGGAACAAATTGTCGCGAAACAAATGGAAGAATATCCTATAGCTGTTCCGATTTCAAGGATTCTTTTTGGATGTTTGATGCGCAGAAGATTTATCAGTAATTGTTCTGTGTCACGTAAAATAATTGGAACATGCTTTTCTTCCGCATCTTTTCTCAATTTTTCTAAAAATGGATTCAGCGGTCGATATAGTTCGTCCAAGTATGTTGTAACCTGATGTGTCGTAATGTTCATTTTTTTATTCTCCAAAGGTTTTTTTAATATAAGCCTTTTTATCTTTTAAAAATTGGTCGTAATCATTTGTGAAGGCATGATAGCCATCTCCCTTAGCCACGAAATAAATATAATTCGTCTCAGCAGGATAAAGTGCTGCTTCAATTGCTTTGATACCTGGTGAGCAAATTGGACCCGGCGGCAATCCCTTGTTCTGATACGTATTGTATGGAGAATCCACTTTTGTGTTCTCCGTACTTACACGGTCTGTTCGTTCTTGCAGAGCATATTGGACGGTAGCATCCACTTGAAGCGGCATACCAATCTTAAGCCGATTATAGATAACACTGGAGATAATATTCATTTCGTCTTCTTTAACTGCTTCTCCTTGAATGATAGAAGCAATGGTAATCAGTTCATTAATATTTAAATTTAATTCTTTTGCTCGATCGTAATATTCCGGTTTAAAAACTTTATCAAATTGCAGGAGCATTCGATCAATGATATCTTTTTCGGAAGCGGTTGTATATACATCATACGTTTCCGGATACAAGTATCCTTCTAAGCGAACTTCTCCTTGCGACGCATACTTTAAGAACTCATAATTATATTCTCCGGATTGTATTTCTTGCATAAAAAGTTCTTCATTAATTAGTCCTTCGGCACTTAGTTTTTCAGAAATTTTCTTTAATGTATATCCTTCCGGTATCGTAAAACGAACCGTATTTACATTTCCAGCAACTATTTTATCCATAAGCTCAATCATAGACATGCTTTTTGAAAGTGAATATTCCCCTGCTTTATATTTTCCATCATAGCCCTTTGTCTTTGATTCTAAACGAAATACGGTACTATTTCGAATCAATCCGTTTTCTTCTAAAATTTGCGCAATGCCACTCGTGCCGGTTCCGGTAGGTATTTGAATCGACATTGTCTCTACATTACTTGGATCCATAGGTTTTCCTACTTGTCCCATATAAATAAATATTGCTGCTAAAAATAACATGCACAGGATTCCAAC
>JAYFPL010000128.1:0-17772 GCA_034927775.1 Anaerovorax sp.
CATATATTTCATAATGCCATTAGCAATTGTATGGTTTGGGTGTCCTTTTGTCGGATGTACCACATACCCCGGCTGCTTATTGACTACTAATATATCTTCGTCTTCATAAGCGGGACAAATTGGAATATCTTCTGGTTCAAAATCACTGCTTTCTTCTGGTAAGTTGATAGAAATAAAATCACCAGCAACCCCTTTATGATACAACTTAACCGGCTCTCCATTTAATTGTACACCGCCCAGTACTTTAAATTTTCTCATGAGACGAGAAGAGAACCCATAATGACGACGAAGAAGCTCCTTAATTTGGAGCCCTTCATCACTTTCCTTTATTATATACTCAAATTTATTCTTCATCTTTTCTCCGTATTATAAAAATTTACTTTTAACTTTTGTCCAGAAATCATAGTTCTCAAACCGCAAGAGTTTTACCATATTCTGAGCAAACCCCACCTTTAATTGGTCAATGTTTCCATAGCGGTATTCCATGCCGTCTGCAACAATTACAATGCCACGTTCCTCTTTTGTTTCAGGGAAAATCGTTACAAATAAATCTGCAGGAAGAATCACACTTGAAGTAAAGGAGCGATAAGCCGTTGTATTCATCGGACCAATTGGAGTGACCTGTAAGAGCTTTAATCTTGGATCAACAATACTGCCACCCAATGCATAATTATAAGCAGTACTTCCAGCCGGTGTTGCAATGAGCAATCCATCTCCACTAAATCGTTCAATAAAGCTATCACCGATGGAAAGGTTTAGATGTACGGATTGAGAACGATCTCCCTTTATGATAACTTCATTTAAAGCGAGGTGAGTATAGGTATTTTCACCCACCTCAATCTCTGCCTTTACCGTTTTTAAGCTTTGCACTTCGTACGCTTTTTGCTTGTATTTAAAAATAAATTCGTCCAGCTGGTCCGGGTGTAATTCTTGAAAAAAACCTAAATGACCTGTATTTACACCTATGAATGGAATATCAGGGAATTGATACTTATGCAACGTTTTTAAAAAAGATCCGTCTCCCCCTACACAAACAATCAATTCAGCCTCAGGATCAAATTGACTCGGTACAATAAAACCGCTTTTTTCCAGCTTTTGTTTCAGAATCCGTTTGGTTTCCTTTGACAATTCGTAATTGTTGGCAAAAATATTAATAATTCTCTTCTTTTCCATACGGATTCCTCCAAAGTATAAATTAATATTATATTTAATGCTTTGTATTTTCTTTAAATTAAGTTTTTTTAACTTTATTTATTTGATTAAGGTTTCCAATTGATCAATTAATGAAGCAAATGTTTCCATTGCCTTTTCAATCGGAGCTGTCTCACTCATATCAACACCTGCAAGCTTCAACAAATTAATCGGATAGTCACTTTCCCCAGACTTTAAGAAAGCAATATAATCTTCCTGAGCTTCTTTCCCTCCTGTTAAAATTCGTTCTGACAAAGCCGCCGCAGCAGAATATCCGGTTGCATACTTATAGACATAAAATGCATTGTAGAAATGAGGAATGCGCGCCCATTCCATTTTTATTTCCGGATCGTATACTACATTTTCTCCAAAATATTTTTGATTGAGTTTACCGTATTCTTCACATAACCATTCTGCTGTCAAGACTTCTCCTTGCTCTACCGCTTCATGTGTCATTTTTTCAAATTCAGCAAACATTGTTTGACGGAACAAAGTCGTACGGAATTCTTCAATATAAAGATTTAAAATATATTTTTTTACATCATCATTTTCTGCATTTTTCAATAAATGCTTCATTAAAAGTGATTCATTAACCGTTGAAGCTACTTCTGCTGTAAAAATGGAATGGCCGCCATAAACAAACGGTTGAAATTCCCTTGTGTAATTGGAATGCATGGAATGTCCCATTTCATGAATTACTGTAAACACATCCTTAAGTCTGCCATTATAATTTAAAAGAATATAAGGCATGCTGTCATAGGTTCCAAAGGAGTAAGCCCCACTCGTCTTTCCTTCATTTTCGTAGACATCCACCCAGCCGGAAGCAAATCCGTTGTTCATTCTCTCTAAATAATCTTCTCCCATTGGAATCAAAGCTTCTCGAATCATTTCCAAGGCCTTTTCATATGGAAGCTCTTCTTTCGGCATTTCTACAAGCGGCGTATACATGTCATACATATGCAATTCGTTTAAATTTAACATCTTCTTGCGAATTTCTACGTATCTGTACATGAGCGGTAGATTTTTATTTACAATATTAATCAAATTATCATACACCGAAAGTGGAATGTTGTCACCTGCCAAAGCACATTTTATAGAAGATTCATATTTACGGATGCGAGCAGTTACAACATCCGATTTTGTATTATAATTATAGGTAGTAGCTAACGTATTTTTTTGTTTTTCATATGCTGCATACATATGCTCAAAGGCTTCCTTACGAACGCGTCTGTCTGACGACTCCATAAGACCAATGTACCGTCCATGTGTAACTTCTACTTCATCCTCATCTTCATCAAGAATGGTTCCAAATTTGATATCCGCATTATTGATCATACTGAAAATATCATTGGTCGCAGAAGTGAGTTCACTAAACTGCGCTAAAATATTTTCCTCTTGCTTGGAGAGAACATGCTCTTTTAAACGAAATAGTTCATCCACGACAAATGTGTATTTTTGCAAGCTTTTATTTTCTCTGAGAAATCCTCTGATTCTTTCCTCTGAAACTTCAAGAAGCTCCGGTGTAAAAAAGGATGTATTAGCAGAAATTTTAGCAATCAACGCATGAGATTTATCACACATTGCTTGATATCGGCTGATTCGGTTATCTTCATCCCGCTTCATTCTTGCATAGACATAAATTTTCTCTGCCACAAGCCATATTTCATCTCTTTTTTCAAAAGCATTCAGAAGTATATCTGCTGACTCTCCCAACTTTCCAGAAAAGTCAATAAAGCTTTCTGCCATTTTTAAGGCCTTTTCCGAATCTTCATCCCATTTTGATTCATCGTCGTACATAGCTTCAATTTTCCATTTATATTCCTGTGCTATTTCACTTCTTTGTCTTGTTTTTTTATTATTTCCCATTTTAATACCCTTTCCGTACAAGCATTTTTCAAAGGTTTCCCTTTGTCTTATCTTTTTATTATACAACTTTTTCCACTGCTTATACAAGTAAAATACCCCATCGTATCCTTTGTAATTGAATAACAAATTTTTTTTAAATTTTCATTACGACATTTTTCACTGGACAAATAAAAAAAAATGTTACAAAATAAGTATGTTCATCTATCAGAAGCTCATATATACTTGTATAGAAACAGGACAATATTTATAAAGAGTAAAAGAAAACAGCTACGAAAGGAATTTATTATATATGGACAATCGACCAATTGGTTTTTTTGATTCAGGTTTAGGAGGTTTAACCAGCATCGCACCTTTACGCCGTGCATTGCCAGAAGAACGTATCATTTATTACGGAGATACCGCAAGAACCCCCTATGGTTCAAAAAGTCCGAATACCATTAAAACTTTTTCCCGTCAAATTTCAGATTTTTTAATACAACAAAATGTAAAAATGATTGTTATCGCATGTAATACAGTAAGTGCAACCTGCCTATATGACTTAAGAAAACGTCATCCGGATATACCTATTTTAGGTATTATTCATCCTGCAGCAGAAACTGTTGCTAAAACATGCACAAAGGACAATCATATCGGCATTATTGGTACAAAGGTCACAATTAAAAGTCATACTTACGAAGATTCCATCCAAGAGTTGAATCCAGACTTAAACATTCATACAACGCCTTGTCCCGCATTGGTTCCTTTGATTGAAGAAGGAATTTTACAGCATGAAATTATGGATTTAACCATCCAATATTACATGGATCACTTCATATCGTATCATCATATTGATACTTTGGTATTAGGCTGTACACACTATCCTTTAATACGAAAGAATATTGAAAAACTTTATCCAAACCTCCGCATCATTAATCCTTCGGAGGAAATTGTATCTCAAATTAAAGAAGTTCTGAAAGAAAAAGAACTATTTGCACATAATTCAGATGTGGAAAACACGTTTTTTGCAAGCGATCTCTCTGAAAATTTTGTTAATATGATTAATCGTATTTTCGAAAATTCAGAATTTAAAGTGGCCTTTAAAAATTTTGATTTAGATACCAGCGAAAAAAAATTGGAGGAAAAATAGTATGGAATTAAACGAATTATTGGAACTTTTGGATTTAGAATCTCCTTATGACTTTTCCTATTTTGAGCACTTCGCTGATTTAGTGGAATGTCAGGAATTCATTGAATACGAAGATTTTTACATGGTGCTTTCGGAGGCTCCATCGGATGTGCTATGTGAATTAAGTGAAACCTATTTTGAAGAAATATTAGCAAATCTACCGGATAATATTGTAGATATTTATACCTTATTAACAAGTATTCAAAAATGTCTGATCGGCTTAGCATCCAGTGAAGAAACTCAAGAAGATCGTCGTCTGTTTGTAGATGAACTTTACAAATTTCACAATTGGTATGCACTCGAAGGAATCGTACATTGTCTCAGAAAAAAAGACGGCGTCATGCTTCATGTCTCAATTTTTGAGGCACTTGCACTTTGCCGTCTGGAAAAGCTGAACGAAGACAGCTACGAATACGATTTCTCCGACTGCCTGGAATACGAACTGGATTCGTACAGCATGAATCTGTCTTCCATAATGAACTCCACTTACGAGGAAGAGGAAGACACAGATGATGATGACGATGACACCTACACTGATGGTCTCGTAGATCGAGAAAATCCAGTCATTGACGGAGAATACGAAGACGAATATTGATTTATAAATATTTTTCTACGCACTCAACATCGGAAGGGTAATCCACATATTGCGTTCCTCGCTTTTGACGGGTTTCCCTTCCTTTACCTGTCAAAAGAATCACAGTATTTTCCTCTGCTTCATCAATCGCTTTTCTAATGCAAGATTCGCGGTCTTCTATAATTTCAAATGGACAATTCTGCTCTTTAATATAATTTGCAATTTCATTTGAAATCTCACCAATCGCTTCTTCTCCAGCATCCTCTTCTGTCAGATATACTTTTTTTGCATAGCGTGCAGCTATTTCACCTAATTCCTGCCTTCTCCGAAATGCTTTCCCACCTTGACAACCAAAAATGGATACCATATGACAATCCGGATACTCTTCGCGAATGGAAGCATAAAGTTTTTCAAAGCTCAAACGATTATGCGCATAATCTACAATCACTGTTACATTTTTATCTTTGTTTTGATATACTTCCATCCTTCCGCTTACTCGTGCCAAGCGAAGTCCTTCATAAATATCATCGGTTGGAATATGCAATGCATAGCATATCGCGATTGCAGCTAACGCATTTTCTACATTAAACAAACCGGGCATCGTTAATAAAAATTCTTGTTCAAAGCTTGGAGTACGTACCATAAAGGAGATTCCCTCCTTCTTTTTGATAATCCTTGATCCGTAAACTTCTGCTTTATCTGTTGTTCCGAACGTTATAATACGTTCACAGCCTTCTGCGGCATAAAGGACTTCCTCAATATGGTTTGAATCCAAATTAATACAAGCTGTGCTGCACTGTGCAAACAGCATGAGCTTTGATTCAAAATAATCGTCAAAATCTCGATGCTCCGCATCACTGATGTGATCCTCGCCAATGTTTAAAAAACAGCCGATATCAAATATCGTACCCTGTACACGATTATATTTTAAAGCCTGACTGGAAACTTCCATGGTTAAATATTCAATTCCGCTGTCTACAGCATTTCGAAAATGTCTTTGAAGTATCATTGCTTCCGGTGTTGTTAAGTGGGATTCTTCTGAAATTACTCCATCATACGTATCAATACCCGAAACAATCGCGCTAAGTGGTTTATTTACTCGCTTTAAATAATGATCTAAAATAGAATGTACAAAGTATGTCGTTGTCGATTTTCCCTTTGTACCAGTAATTCCGATTAAATTTAAATTACGCCAAGGCTCTTCATAAAATAAATTAGCTAGCAGTGCCATAGTCTGACGGATATCTTTTACGATAATATAGTCAAAATCACTTTCATATTTCTTTTCAGAAACATAACAAAAAGCACCATTTTCCATTGCAGCAATCAAATATTTTTCTAAAAAATGTACACCTTTGCATACAAATAATGTGTTTTCTTGTACCTCTTTTGAATCATAAGTAAGAAGAGCAACTTCTCGTTTTAAATTTTCCCCTTGGATTCTATAATCTGCAACCAATCCGTTCGCTTTTAATAAATTCAAATATTGCTCTAACCCGTAGGGTGGTTCCATACTACTTTTTATTTGGTTATCCATCAATAATCCCACCTTTCCTAGTTTGCCCTAGTCATTTTCTAATTTATTTTGATAAATTCTAACCCTTATGCAATAATTTTTCATACGTTTTATTTCTGGTTCTTTCTTATTTCCCGAGATATTTTTTATATTTTAAATGATGTCCCATTAAATTTTTAAATAATTTTAATTTTCGTTTTAATCCATTGTCTGGTTGATAAAATAATGGATTTACTACTTTTCCTGATGCAACCAAACGTTTCATTTTTTCTTTGTATTCGTTTGGCTTGATATACGTATAAGCAACTTTCTTTGGTACTACCCACCAAAGTGACTCTTCGGTTACTACTTCTAAATTTAAATCATGACCCAAAATATAATCTTCAACCACAAGCTTTGCAATGTTAGCTCCGGCTCCCGTCACATAGAAATTGCTTCTTCCCTGTCTCGTATTAATCTCAAAAACCTTATATTTCCCGTCTCTTTGATCATATTTAATGTCAAAATTAGAAAATCCCACATAATGCATTTCTTCCAATAATCTTCGGAGTTTGTTTTCCAATTCTTCATTATGCTCGGTAATGATAACAGCATGGTTTCCGATTCCATGAGGCGTATGCTCTTCTAAAAGAACGTGACCCAAACACATCATTTTTACGTTTCCATGCTTGTCCGAATAATTAGTCAGAACACGCATATACGTATCATCACCCGGTATAAAATCTTGAATAATAATAGAATCAGAATAGCCTGCTCCATAGATTTCGGTCAGGACTTGGTTTAATTCTTTTCGGCTATCTACCTTATAAACCTTCTTTTGGGTCGCAAACGGGTGTCTCCAATATTCAATGCCATTTGACGGCTTAATAATGAATGGAGCCTCAAAAGGCAACGTGAAATCCATTCCATCCTGCGGATGATGCACAAAGGTATTGGGATAATCTACTCCAACGCGTTCACACATAGCATAAAACTTTTCTTTATGAATCAATGCATTCATTAATTCAATATCAATATAAGGAGCAATTACATTGGCAGGGAACCGATTTTTATTCTCACTTGCAAGCTGTACATAACTATCTCCACATCCAATTAGTAAAATTTTTTTATCTTTATGCTTTTTTGCAAATTCATTGATTAAACGCAAAAAAGTTTCCTGCTCATCTGCCTTCTCATTTGCAGTATAATGAATGATTTTACTTCCAAAGCAAGGACCTGTGCTATATTTTCCATAAACATAGCTTGAAATGCCGTATGCTTCGTGAAATGCTCTTGCTACGCTGTATACATTAATATCCCCTGCAAAAAGCAACGGAATAAATGATTTTTCTTCCATAATAATTTAGCCTCCGTGATTAATATATTTTAATTTATTTGTCTATAATACTTATTTTTTTAGTATACCATAAATGGTATAAAATTCTTCATTTTCTTTTTTTTATTATCTTCATTTATAGAATCGAAATCGAATATCCTCTTTACGATTTTTTATTCTATTCATTTAAAAAAAGCTTTATAAAAGAATGGTTCTCTTTTTATAAAGCTTTAATATCTTATTTCTCTGTATTTGCCGCAGCTTTAACAAACTCCAAAAATAAAGGGTGGGCTTTATTCGGACGACTTTTAAACTCAGGATGAAATTGCACTGCAACAAAAAAATCATTATTCGGATATTCAATAACTTCTACAATACGATCATCAGGCGAAGTACCACTAATCAACAATCCTTTCTCTTCCATCTGTTTTCTATAAGCATTATTGAATTCATAACGATGACGATGCCGTTCACCAATCAGATTTGTATCATAGACACGTTGCAAAATGGTATCCTCTTTGATTTTACAAGGATAGGTTCCAAGTCTCATTGTACCGCCCTTTCGAATATTCCCATCTTGCCCCGGCATAAAATCAATCACAAGGTTGTTGTTTTCAGTTGTAAATTCTCTTGATGTTGCATCCATAATTTCACAAACATTTCTTGCAAATTCAATGACTGCAATCTGCATTCCTAAACATATTCCAAAATAAGGAACATTATTATCGCGCGCAAATTTGCAAGCTCTGATTTTGCCTTCAATTCCTCGATCTCCAAATCCTCCCGGCACTAAGATTCCTTTACAATGTTCTAAAAGACGCCTTGCAGTCTCATCATCTGAAATATCCTCGCTGTCGACCCAATGAACATTCACTTTAACCCCAGTTTCATAGCCAGCATGCGACAAGGCCTCTACAACCGATAAATACGCATCTTGCAGCTTGACATATTTTCCTACAATCGCAATTTCAACTTCTTCTGTGCAAGCGTTCATACGGGACAGCATTTCCTGCCATTTGATTAAATCAGGCTCAGCGGTTTCTAAATGCAGTGCTCTGCAGACCACATGATCCAAACCGTTTTCATGGAGCATAATCGGTGCTTCATATAAATTAGAAACCGTGTCATTTTCAATAACACAATCCGGTTTAACATCACAAAAAAGAGAAATTTTCTGTTTGATGCTATCATCAATTTTTTCATCTGACCTTGTGACGATAACGTCCGGGGTTATCCCCATAGACCTTAATTCTTTCACTGAATGCTGTGTTGGCTTGGATTTATGTTCATTCGAACCTTTGATATATGGTACCAGCGTCACATGAATGAAGATACAATTTTCTTTTCCCACTTCATTGCGTATTTGACGAATGGCTTCTAAAAAAGGCTGACTTTCAATGTCACCGATGGTTCCTCCGATTTCGGTTATTACAACATCGGCATCTGTTTTCTTGGATACTCCATAAATAAATTCCTTTATTTCATTGGTGATGTGTGGAATCACCTGAATTGTTTCCCCTAAGTACTCACCCCGGCGTTCTTTATTCAATACATTCCAATATACCTTCCCAGTGGTAAGATTCGAAAGCTTATTTAAATTTTCATCAATAAATCGTTCATAATGCCCTAAGTCCAGATCTGTCTCCGCCCCATCCTCTGTAACAAATACCTCTCCATGTTGAAATGGATTGATGGTACCAGGGTCTACATTGATATACGGGTCTAACTTCTGTGCTGCAACTTTCAAACCTCTTTCTTTTAATAATCGTCCTAAAGAAGCGGCTGTGATTCCTTTTCCAAGACCGGAAACAACACCACCCGTTACAAATATATATTTCATTTCGTTTCACCTAACTTTCTATTTTCTTTAAATATCATATGTTTTTAAAATACGTTCCGAGACAACCCTCTTTGTAATCCGCATATCCATCGCCTGCTTTTCTATATATTTATGTGCTTCCTCTTCGCTCATATTTAGATATTCGATTAAAATACATTTTGCCCGATCGATCAATCTCATATCCTCTATACTTTGCATTAGTCTTTTATTTTCCGTTTTCAGATTTAACAATCGGTGATATACTGCATTTGTTATTCTTAAAACACTCCAAAAATTCAGCTGATCAATTGGTCTTGCAACCGTAAAAATCCCATTTATCTCGGCTTTTTCAGCAACCATTTCAAACAACTCCCCCTTTACAATCAAAATTACCTGTGTAATGCTGTCTGATACAATGTCCAGCGCCAAGCTTTCTCCAAATTCATCTGACAATGGGGTATTGATAATACATAAATCAAAGCTGTGATCTAATAATAAACGTCTCGCTTCCCCGCAATTATCCAAGGTAACCACTTCAGAAAAGGAATCATGATAAAGTAATTCTAAGACATCTGATATTATATTTTTTGAATTCGATACGATGAGAAGACGTTCCATTCAATCATCACTCCTTTTATTTGAACCTCTCAAAAATGATTACAGTATTCTGAAATAACGTTCAAAATAAAAGTTGTTTTTATCCTCAGCTAAATACTCTTTATATTCTTCCTCTTTCATTAAAATATATTTTTCTAACATTTCTTTTCCTATCACTCTTTTCACAAATTCACTGTTTTTTGTCAGAGTTAATGCGTTCATCATGTCATCAGGCAGCTTTGATAATTGTTTTAAAATACTTTTATCAGCAGTATATAAATTTAAATCTAAAGGTTGTCTTAATTTATAACCTGACTCAATTCCATCCAAACCGGCATGTAGAATTAAGGCAAAAGCAAGATACGGGTTTACCGCAGGATCAGGGGAACGAAGCTCCATCCTTGTTTTTTCTCCTGCTTCTGCTGGTATACGTACCAACTGCGAGCGGTTTTGATGAGACCATGATATATATTTAGGTGCTTCAAAACTTCCTAAACGATCATAAGAATTAACAGTAGGATTTAAAAATGCCGATATTTCAGCTGTTTTATCTAAAATTCCTTCAATAAAGCTTTTTACAATATGGTCATATTCTCCATGTTCATTCCCAAAAATATTCAACCCATTTTTCGCAAGAGATAAATTTATGTGCAGACCGCTTCCGCTTTTATTTAAAATTGGTTTTGGCATAAAAGAAGCATACAATCCATTTTTGGCAGCAATGGCTTTAATTACCGACTTATAAGTTAAAAAATTATCTGAAGCTGTTAACGCATCACTGTATTTAAAATCAATTTCATTTTGTCCCGGTCCTTGTTCATGATGCGATGTTTCCGGTTTAATTCCCATATCCTCAAGCGATAGGCAGATTTCCCGTCTTACATTTTCCCCTTTATCCAATGGAGCAATGTCAAGATAACCACCTTGATCATGTGTAACCGTTGTGGGATCACCATTTTCACTTGTCTGAAAAAGATAAAATTCACACTCTGCTCCGATCAAACATAGGTAGCCCATATCCCTGCATCTTCGTACTGCTTTTTTTAAAAGGTTTCTTGTATCAAACATATATTCCGATCCATCTGGATTCTTTATGTCACAAAGGAATTTTGCCACTCTCCCCTGCTGTGGTCTCCATGGTAGTAAACTCAAAGTGGAAGAATCGGGAAAAAGAAACAAATCTGAGTTCGAAATGTCTTCATAACCCTTTATGGCAGAAGCATCAAAAGAGATGCCATTTTCAAATGCACGCTCCAGTTCATCAGGCATAATGGATATTTGCTTTTCCGTACCAAATAAATCACAAAAGGCAAGACGTATAAATTTCACATCATTCACCTTGACATACTCTAAAATCTCGTTGATCGAAATAGACATTTGATCTCCTCCTTTGGTTTTGATTATTTAATCCCTATTCATAAGCTAATAAAATATAAAATGACTTAAAAAAAAGAAAAAACGATCATCAAATTACGGTCAAAAATTAGAATTAGCCAAAATGACTAATTATATTAATCTGACATCTATTTTGATGAACGCCTTTGTTCATTCTATTAGAATAAACAAAGCATTCTCTCTTGTCAATAGAATCTTTTCATTGGTAAAAAAATTTATTAAAAAGGTAGACAAACATTTGCTTCCATGCTAAACTTTTTTTTAATATTTACAGCAAAGGCGCTGTGGAATCTTAATTCCACTGCGTCTTTTTCTTTTTTGATAATTTCACTAGGAAAGGAATGATCATGATGAAACAGTTTATATTGACAAAAGAGTATAAGGGAGCATTATCCCTCTATGAAACTCAAACCGCAATCGGTACTTTAAAGAGAGCTTTTGAGGATTATTTAAGTAAACGATTAAATTTAAAAAGAGTTTCTGCCCCATTATTTGTAGATCCTAAAACTGGTTTAAACGACGACCTAAACGGCATTGAACGTGCTGTCGAATTTGATATTGCACAAACAAAAGAAACCGCACAAGTTGTTCATTCTTTAGCAAAATGGAAGAGGATGGCACTGCATCGATATGGATTTCCTGTAGGTGAAGGGATCTATACAGACATGAATGCCATTCGAAGAGATGAAGAAATGGATAACCTGCATTCCATTTATGTAGATCAATGGGATTGGGAAAAAGTCATTGAACAAAGTGATCGTAATGTCATATACTTAAAGATGATTGTTCAAAAAATTGTAGATTCTATCTGTGACACACAAGATTTATTAACAAAAAAATACCCACAGCTAACGAAAAAACTTTCCAGAAATATCAACTTTATTACAACGCAAGATTTGGAGGATCTCTACCCAATACAATCGCCAAAGGAGCGGGAAAACCTGTATTTAAAAGAACACAAAACAGCTTTTATTATGCAAATCGGAGATAGATTGGAATCCGGTGTAAGACACGATGGCAGAGCACCTGATTATGATGATTGGAAACTGAATGGAGACATTGTATTTTGGAACGATACCCTTGAGTGTGCATTTGAAGTGTCTTCAATGGGTATACGAGTGGATGAAAAAGCAATGGATGAACAGCTAGACAAAGCTGGATGTAACAATCGGAGAAGTCTTTCTTTTCATACAATGCTTCTTAATGGAAAATTACCTCTAACCATTGGCGGAGGTATCGGACAATCAAGACTCTCTATGCTTCTTCTTGAAAAGGCACACATAGGGGAAGTTCAAGTATCTATCTGGGATCAAGACACGATAGATTACTGTAAAAAAGAAGGGATCAAATTGCTGTAAGAAGAATCTCTCATATTTTTCAAAGAGGGCATTCACAGTCAAGCGTATACCGACTCTCCTGTATTATTCTATTCTAAAAGGAGGTGCTTATCATGCACGCATGGGAACAAATACAAAAAACCATAGACTACATTGAAAAACATCTTTCTGAGGAAATAGACATTGATACCCTTTCAAAAATAGCAGCTTTATCACCTTTCTATTATCAACGATTGTTCAGTCGATTAGTAAAAAAACCGGTAATGGAATATATTAAGCTGCGCCGTATGGCAAGAGCAACGGAAGATTTGCTTCATAAGGATAAACGGATATTAGATGTAGCCTTGGATTTAGGATTTTCTTCACACGAACAATTTACCCGCACGTTTAAAGATACCTTTGGCACTACGCCAGAATCTTATCGGAAAGCCCCAATTACTTTAAATCGAATGACAAAACCACAGCTTCTTCTAAACTATACACTGATTGATGAAAATGTACCATTAATCAGCGATGGGATCGTCCTGGAAATTACCAGAAAACAAATTACGGTGCCGGAACAATTTATCGGGTTGGAAACAAAGGCTCCTGTTCAGTTTATTGCTGGATTAGGTATAGAATCCGGTGTGGATCCACTTGTTGAGGTATGGGACAACTTTCATAGTCAAAAAGCAGACATTTCAAATTTGATTAACGGCGGGGTTGAAATCGGTGTTTCTCACCCTTGTGCAGAAGAGGGATATTTCAGTTACTTTGCCGGAGCACAGGCCAATTCTGCTTCTATATCAAAAGATTTACACAGTTGGGAACTGCCTGCCGGTGAATATATTATCTGTTCATTTGAAGCAGAGAATTTTGAAAGTTTGATTATGGATGTACTCTATAAGGTACAGCGATATCTTTTTGAAACGTGGCTTCCAAGCCATAACCTCACAACAGAAGCATTCTGTATCGAACGTTATGAAAGCCACGATAAAGAAACTTCGAAAATGGAAATATGGGTTAAGCCTGTTGCATTATTAAAATAATTTCTGATTATCTGGATATTAATAATAGTTCTAAGAAAACGCTTTTCCAACCGATTACCATACAGAATAAAATAAGAGTACCTTTGTTCATCATTGATTTACAGGTGCTCTTATGTATTCTTCCTCTTCTTTTTATTAAAAGATATTATGCTTACTGAAATTTAGTATGAATATGATTTTTTAAAGTAATCCCAGCATTTCTTCTGGATTTTCTGCTGCTTTTACCTTTCCAATTACTTTTTCAATGAGTCCCTCTTCATTGATAAGATAAGTTGTTCTAACAACTCCCATTGTCTTTTTCCCATACATATTTTTCTCTTTCCATACATCATAAGCCTGTATTGCTTGCAGTTCCGGATCGGAAAGCAATACAAAAGGCAACTGATACTTCTCTGCAAATTTACCATGAGATGTTACAGAATCCTTGCTGATTCCAATAACCTCTGCACCTTTTTCCTGAAAATGCGGATAAAGCTCTGCAAATCCACAAGCCTGTTTTGTACAACCTGGAGTATTGTCTTTCGGATAAAAATATAATACAACCCGCTTACCTTTAAAATCCGATAACGATACTTCTTTATTTTCCTTGTCCAATAATGTAAACTCTGGTGCTTTTGTACCTACTTCTAACATAAACGTTCCTCTCCTTTCAAGAACACAACATTCTTTTCACTGGATAATTCTTTATTATAATGATACCCTAATCGATCAAACTTAATTAGGTCTGACAAATTTTCAATACTATTTTCAGCCATATACCGAACCATCTCACCTCTGGCCATTTTTACCTGAGTTCCTTTTTCCACTACTTTTCCATTTATATATTCGCCAAATATACACGTTACAAACTTAATTTCATTCGATAGATACTTCTCAATGCACTTACTATACTCTTTGGAAGCTAAATTAAGTATGGTATTTGTCTCATCCTTTATTTTGTCATATATTTGACTCCCCCAATAATCGTATAGATTTTTATAACCTGATAATGAAACTTTTGCCTGCATTTCAAGCCGATATGGCACAATTCCGTCAAAAGGTTTCACTAGTCCATAAAATCCAGATAGAATGTATAAATGTTCTTCTATGTAATCCCACTGCTTATATTCAAAAACATTTGGTGCCATATACTGATACTGTATGCCTTCATACGCCAAAAGGGCCGGTGTCAAATTTTTATAAAGATTCATATGTTTCAATCGATCATAATTAAGCTTAGCGATGGAATCGTTACATTGCCAAAGCGCTTTTGCCTCCTCATAATTTAAACTCTTCAAATATTCCATAAGGAACTGTGTTTTATCTAAAAAAGCAGGAAGATTTCTAACTTCCAAAGAATCCGTATCCTGTTTCATTTTCTTTGCCGGTGAAATAATAATCTTCAAAATATAATCCCTCTCTACACTTAATTTTTGTAAATCATCACTTTCTACTAGTTAGTATATTTCAGATATGAATCTAATTCTTTCTGGTATATATATTTTCTTTCTTCCGAATAATTATTTCATTGTATACCATAGAAGTTTGTTATCAACAAACTGTATCCCTACAATTTGCAAATCTCGAAGATAAGTTAGATAAGAGCGAATGGTACTTCCAACTAAAACGTACTGATTAAAATCCATAGTCAGATCATATTTATCAAAAATTGCTTTTAAAATATCATCAAAGCTAATTGGATTGAAACAAATGTCTTTTAAATTAGAAATAACTTCTGTTACTTTTTCAAGATTAATATGAACTAACTTTTGTATATCCTCTGTAGGCTCCGCATGAGCAGGAATGAACAATTTACCTGACAATGTCTTTACAATTTGAAGACTTTCTATGTAAGCCTTTACATCATATATGAAAGAAATATGATATTTTTGAATAATATTTTCACTTGTAAGACAATCCGCTAAAAACCAAATATCATCCTCTGTTTTTAATGCAACCATAGAGAATGAATGTCCATCAATACGAAGCATTCTCATACCCTCCGGCAAAAAATCTTCAGTTAATTCTTCAACTTTACTCGGTTGAGCAAGCAGAAATTTGTTTCTGATTTCTTTACAAGGGTAACCCCCATATAGAAATGACGGCTCTAAAATTGGATATTGAACAAATGCGGTATCTACTCCAACCGAAAAAACCTTACACCCTGTTCTTTGCTGCAATAGATTATTACCGCCAATATGGTCAGCATGAGAATGCGTATTAATAATCATTGCTAGTTTCCACTTGTTCACATCAAGGATTTTTAAAACCTTTTTCCCCGCGTCCTTATCATTGCCGCTATCTATCAAACAAACATCGGTATCATTTATTTTATAAATGCCCATTTTCGCTGGACAATTTATATAGTAAGTTTTTTCTCCAACCTGCACTAATTCATACATTGTGATTTCTCCTTAATAAAATATAGCTCCTATGAAAAACTATAAATTGCTACGTTACATCGCCGCCATATTAATTTACATTCCAATATGGTTCTATTATAAGAAAGAAGAACTTCTTTTGCTTTGCTGCGAAGCATATTTACATTCCAATATGGCTCTATTAAAAGGTTTCCGGCTATCAAAGTAAAGGTATGCGATAACTGATTTACATTCCAATATGGTTCTATTAAAAGCATGATTATTATACCATGCTCTCTCAAAAGAAAGCAATTTACATTCCAATTTGGTTCTATTAAAAGAACTTGGCAAGCGGAGAGCCTCATTTGCTTATCGCATTAACATTCCAATTTGGGTCTATTAAAAGTTCTCACCCTCCTCTAATGCCGCTTCGGCAGCTTCAATTTACATTCCAGTATGGTTCTATTAAAAGGTTATACCTCGTATTCTGCGCCCTCGTCTAATATTGAATTTACATTCCAATTTGGCTCTATTAAAAGTTGCAGAACTTGAAAAGGCTGTACTTAAGTAAGAATTTACTTTCCAGTATGGTTCTATTAAAAGTGCTTCCGCAATCGAATACATGACCAAGCGTATGACATTTACATTCCAATTTGGTTCTATTTAAAGCTAAACAAGATGATTGGCAAACATGGATGTCTAAATTTACATTCCAATATGGTTCTATTTAAAGGCACAATTACCGCACAAGCGGAGAAAGAATTATTGGATTTACATTCCAATATGGTTCTATTTAAAGTGAATTTTTGGAGCAGCTTACATTATTACAAATAAATTTACATTCCAATATGGTTCTATTTAAAGGATAAGCAAGCGGAAACGCTCCAGTTATTACTACAATTTACATTCCAATTTGGGTCTATTAAAAGTTATCTGTGGCTTGGTTTGGAGCTATCTTTATGTTATTTATATTCCAATTTGGCTCTATTAAAAGGATAATGGAAACAATACCTTAGCAAATGTAACCTAATTTACATTCCAATATGGTTCTATTAAAAGAGCACAAGGCGAAAAAATAGCTCTAAGCGGAAATACATTTACATTCCAATTTGGTTCTATTAATAGCTTATTAAAGCCGACTAAAAACGTTACGATAATAGATATATTTACATTCCAATATGGTTCTATTAAAAGTCGAGCGGCAATTCGTGCTGCTTTAAAAGATCGAAATTTACATTCCAATATGGTTCTATTAAAAGACAAGCTAGAGAAAAAAGAATGTCATATGGTCAATTTAATTTACATTCCAATATGGTTCTATTAAAAGGTATCGTCTGAGCAACCGCCATCATACCATCAAGATTTACATTCCAATATGGTTCTATTAAAAGGGCCCGTGCGATGTTGGGACGATGAATGGGTAAAGATTTACATTCCAATATGGTTCTATTAAAAGAAGGAAATCCTTGAACTTAAGAAACAGTTAAAGAAATTTACATTCCAATATGGTTCTATTAAAAGAATCATTACAATTAATATTAAAAGAAAAAATAAAAGTATTTACATTCCAATATGGTTCTATTAAAAGGGGATTTACATTTATAAGGCTGATTATACAGAAGCAATTTAC
>JAYFPL010000173.1:0-1980 GCA_034927775.1 Anaerovorax sp.
ATAAGATAAAGTATCATAATTTTCAATTTTATGAAACTGATGAAATTGAAAATTATTTAACGAGTATGGAAAAAAACGGATTTGCCCTTTCTCAAATAAGTGGTAATTTTTTTCATTTTATTGATTCTACAATAAATAATATAGATATCAAATATAAAGTTTTATATTACACACAAAAAAAGGCAGATAAAATAATAGAAAATATGATCCTGGAGGGTTGGGATTTTGTATGTAAAAATCACTATTTAATCGTATTCCGTTCAAGAAATCAAATTCCCTTCGACTTTAATAAAAAAACAATTGAACAAAATCAATACACACTAAGACAGAAAGTAATAAAGAATAATATAATATTTGGATTGATATACTTTCTGCTTGTTTTATGCCTTAGCTTCTTATATCTCTATGGTATGAAAATTCATGGATATGAAATTTATTCAAGAGAATTTTTAATCAATTCATATGCATTTATTGTAGGTATTATGTTGGTTATTAATTTTATAATTTACTATGTAGCAGAAGTGCACGATTATATTCTTTGGAGGGAAACTATAAAAAATAATTTTAAACAGAACTTAGCATATAAGCGTACAAATTTTAAAAAAATGATGTTTCGATTGGGAAGCATATATGAAATACTTACTTTAATTTTTAGTATTATTTTGGGTGTTTTTATACTTTTTAACACCACATCTTGGATTATTACATTAAATATTTATGTTTCGTGGATAGTTCTTATAATTGTTGCCATATCATACAAGGTTTATATGAAAACATCCTTTGTCAATTTACTTTTTTTTTGGATGGTATTAATGATCAATTTTGCAGAATAATTGATTAACTTTAAAAACCAATATCCTTTTTTGGGGGTAGAAATACAATGAAAAAAATGATTATCACGATTATATTCATCTTATTATTAACTACAATTTTAATTTATATCAGTGGAAAACTATATTTTTCTGAAGCAAAGCTTTTTAAGTTAAATTGGGGGATAGATATACCTGCAAGTTTTAAAGTGTCATATAAAATCGAAGAAATTGGGTTTCATGGTGATGGAGACCGTTATACAATTTTTAGAACAAAAGATGAAAATTTATCATTTATTAATAGTTTTGGAGTAGAAAAGAATATAGAAATTGAAGCTTTTGTACGAGAAGTCTTAGATTCTTTAAAGGTTCCAACAGAATATAGTATTTCTTTTAATCAAGATTATATATGGTGGAAACAGTATAAAAATAAAGATGGAAGCATTTTGGTAATTATTTGTTTCCCAAACCCTGATATTAATCAAGTATATTTTATTGAAAGAATCATGTAAGTGTATGTACAAATGAATGTGACGAAGTTCAAGTTAAATGGTCATCTGTTTTTGGAAAGTTAGAAAAAGGGTAATATCGTATATAAAGCTATAAATTAAAATTTCATGATAAAGGATACGTAGGGGAACCATGAAAAGAAAATTATTTAAGTTCAAGAGTATAAAAGTTAAGAAGATGCTAGATGAATCGGCTCGGTATTGGGCGATTACATCAATAATCTTCAATCTTTTGAGATTAAGTGATGACTTTGCTACAGATAAACCATCCCATTTATCTTTGATACTTATGGAATACAATCCTCTTTTAGCCTGTTTATGTGTACCTTTTATAATTTTTTTAGCAATAAAACTAATAGAGTTTTTTCTCATACAGTTTAAATTTCGGGCAAATATTTCAAAAGACGGATTTGTTTTAATATGGTTAATAAAGAATTTTCAAATTAGCTACAAATCTGAGCAAATTATTTTGAAAGATGAAACAATATTATTACTATTGGAGTTGTTTTTTTGCATATTTGGATTCTTTATTGAACTAAAATGGTTTTTCTTGGGTACGTTAGGGATGATTTTTTACTTAAGCCTTTATATAACTTTAAGTTATCAGGATATTAGGAATATTATAAATAGAATTCTAGTGAAGTAGGTATTGGGGGGATTCG